>CAZXVB010000001.1:0-4749 GCA_964643875.1 uncultured Anaerolineales bacterium
CTGCCTTCCCTTTATTTCCCTCATTCCCTTCTTTCACCATTCCTCTCCTTAACTTGACAATAGCACATTCGCTTAATGACGCCGGATTTGCCCCTTAACGTTGGGCGAGGTCTGTTCCGCCTCGGTCAGGAGACATTCGGCGAACAAGGTGGCCGATGACATTGCTTTTGGCTACCCCTGATACCCTCTCCCTTCTGCCTGTTGGGCAAAGAGAGGGAGAGGTCACTGTGGACGGCAAGGCCGCCCTTGCCCTCATCCTCACCCTCTCCCTCATGCCCCTACGGAGCGGTAACATAATAGGTGATGTGAAATTCCGCTTGATCCTGAGCCACGTTATCTATGTAGAGCGTGACGGTATAGTCGCCCCCCGGCAATGCTCGTCCATTTTCGTCGTAGTACACCACCCAGAATCGCCCCTGGTCCAGGTCGTCGGCCGGGGTCGCCATCCAGGTATATTCCTCGCGTTTGACCTCCCGACCGTTACGGGTCCAAATGACCATCCACTTCGTCCCGGTGGTCATCCTGGCATAGTCGAAAATCGCGTAAACGATGCGCGTGTTCCAATCGAAGCGATTATCCGCCTGCACCAACAATGGTGTACCATCGGGACGCACCCCTTGAGCGATGGTAATGTTGGAGAACAGCGGCCTACGCTGGCTACCCGTGGCATCATCCTCTCGCTGAATGGACATATCCAAACGAGCCTGCTCTGTCCCAGCAACCGAAACGACCACCTGGTACGCACCCGACGGGAGCGGTTCGTCATCCACAGCCGAGAAATCCACCTGTCCCATCCCTTGTGGGGCATCGCTCCAGGTTTGGTTAATCTCTCGGAACGGTTTTCCTCCATAGAGCAAGACATAGGAGACTTCTGTACCGGGACACATGCCCTCATAATCGTACTCCAGGTAGACGACCCTAATGCCATACGCAAAATTGAATACTTCTGTCGTCTGACCGGGAAGTTGGCGGGGAGCATCGGGGGTGTCGGAAAGCTGTAGATTGAATATGCGGGGAGGCTTTTCCAATACGCGGAATGTCTGCACCTGTACGACGCGCTCTTCTACGTAGACGAGCAATTCGTATTTGCCAGGCTCGACCGGTGTCGAGGCGTCGCCCAGCGCCCGAATGGTGATGCGCCCTGTATCTTCCCCCCACACCATCCTGGGAGAAGCATTGACGACCTCCCCCTCTCGCTGTACCTCCCAACGCCAGGTCGCGGTCGGGGGCACCCCGTCCATAGTCAGTTGAGCAATGACCTCGGTGGTATCGAAACAGAACAAGTCCACAGGCATCTCGATGCTCCCGGCGGCATCTAACTGACTACCCACCGCCGCCTGGGCGCTGATGATAGGAGCCTCCGGCGTACTAGCAGGGGAAGGGGTCGCCTTCCCAATGTACAAAGAGGGCAAGTTAATGAACAACAACCCCACAACGATGATCACCACCGCTGCCCCCCCCAACAACGTCCACAGAAGGGGGGAAGCCGTCGGCGACGAAGTGGGATGCAAGGGCGTCGCCGATTCTAATTGCCCTTGGGCAAGCGGTTGAAGCGTCACATCGGGCATCACACCGACAGTGTCATACAGAGCCTGCGCCAGGAAGCGCATCCACGCTCGCAATTGACTGCGCTCGTTTAGATCGCCAACAGTAGCCCCCGCCTCCCGTATCCGCAAGATGAGAGCCTGCACATCTTCCCAAAACGTCTCTTCATCACTCTCCGTTTCCCAACGAGCCAACAGGGACTGGTACTCCTGTTGTAGGGTGTCGAATAGCTCACTCATTGCAACCCTCCCAAGAGATGGGTGTACAATCGTTGTACCTTTTCTACAATCCGGCGCAGTTCCCGGTCTGCGAGACTGAGGTAACAATCACAAACATAACCGAATTCATCCGTCAGGTCCAGCAGCCCTTCGAGGCTCCAGTGCGCCTCCCGCAATCGGTCTTCGACTTCGTGACGCAGCAACGCGATTCGTGATCCCCAATCCACCAGGGCGACATCAGAGGTGGGGGAAGCTGGCCGAATATATTCAGCCCGACTCTCGAAGTCTATCAGGTAATCCACGTGACGTTGGCAGGGACGCCAGGTCTGCAAAAGCGCTCGCCCATTCCCCGGATTGGCAGACGTTTGCCCCATAACACGCAAACTGGCATCGAAAGGAGCAAAGGCCACCAGAATCTCGTGCAGGATGTGGTGCAATTCTTTCCACTCGCTCAGTTGGGCCTGCAAAGAGGCGAGCCGCTGGAGCAAATCCAGGAGCTGATCACGGGTTTCCACATGTCCAGAGAGGGCTTGGCGAAGCGCGTCGGCAGTGCGCGTGGCTGCTAATTCGATTTTCTCGATATGAAAGACGTCCCCCTGACCGCTGTGTACCACACCGGTCACTTGGCCGATGCGCGTCTCATAATCGGAACCGGTCATGGCGCCCGTCTCCTTACCTGTCTTCTTGCTTGTCTCGCTCATCTTGCTTGTTTTGCTCGCTTCGCTCGTTTCGTTCGTCTGACCCACCTTGCTCACCGTCCAACTTCTGCCATTGCCGTCAAGGCCATCGGGGCTTATCTCTCGTCAGGCTTCCCCCAATTTTACACGTTTTACACCAATTTTACCAGGCGTAGCGATTGAAATCGCCTATTACGAGCCTGCGGCTGGGCCACCGCCTGCGCGGACACGCCTGTCCATGTTTCACTACCCAACATATTGATCGGTAACCCTCCCGCAGGCTCGGAAAATGGAGTAACGCCTCTATGTCCCCCCTTCCCCTTGATGATCCCAAGGTGCAGTCACCGCACGCTCCCCCAGGGCGAAGGCCGCCTGAAGGACGTCGGGCCGTCCGGCAGCATCATCTCGCGCGTCCAACCCGGTATAGAGCAAATCGGCCCAATAACCGACTCCATAGACCCCGAAGAAGTCCCGCACCGTTTGGATGGCCCCCACGAACCGACGACGAGGGTCCCCACCGACACACAAGAAAACCCCTCTCCGACGGAGATGGCCGGCCGGCGTCGGCGTCAAGGGGCGTTTAAGAACGAATCGCCACGCCCATTGACATTGGCTGCGATCGATCAGCGCCTTAGTTTGCGCCGGTAGGTTCCAAAAGAAGAGTGGAGCCGCCAGGGCGATCACATCGGCCGCCAGTATCTGCTGCCGGACGGCCTGGAAATCGTCGGCCACGATACATTGACCATCTTGCCAACAACCATCACAATTGCGACAGCCGACAATCTCTAACTGGACCACGACCACCTTTTCCGTCACTCCTCCCGCCTGGCGGGCACCGGCGAGGAACTCATCGAGCAAAGTCTCCGTGTTGCCGTGGCGGCGAGGGCTACCGGCGATGCCCAACACGCGTATCATTGCACTGCCTCACTCATCCAGTCACTCATCCAGTCACTCATCCAGTCACTCATCCAGGAAGAGAATTACCTCCCTCTTCCCGTCTCTCACCCTTCGGGGTTGAATTCCGGGTGGAGTTGGCTCCATCGTTTTCATCATTACACCCTACCACATCACGATCTGCAAACTCAAACGCGAATTTTGATCCGCAAGCGGCGGAGTAGGATGCTGAGCGCTCCGCCCCGTGGACGGCCAATGGTCACCGGTTGACCGGGGCGACGGTTGCCATACATATCGTAGTGCACGATCTCTTCGAGTGGCTTCCGGTCCGGTGGTGGGGGATCTTCATCGGGGAAACCCACCGTCAGCAGGCCAATGACCTCCATCCTCGGAGGCAAGCCCAGGGCCGAGGCGATGGCCGGCTTATCCACTCCGCCGAGCCAACAGGTGCCCAACCCCAAGGCGTGGGCCTGGAGCATCATCTGCCCACCGGCCAGGCCGATATCCTCGTGTAAGTATTGACGGTATGCGGGGTTACGGGCGTCGCCACAGAGCACGATGAGGAGCGGGGCCTCCTCCACGTGCGCCCAGCGGATGAAGAAGAAGGCAGCGTGTTGTGCTACTTCCCGACGCATAGCCGCATCCTGCACAACGATGAAGGTCCAAGGCTGCCGGTTGCTGGCCGATGGCGCCCACCGCCCGGCCTCCAAAATCTGTGTAATCATTTCCTCCGGGACCGGGTCTGGTTTGTAGCGCCGAATGCTACGCCGTCCCTTCAAAAGTGCTAGCGTAGCCTCTGGTGTCAAAGAGAGTGAAGCGACCTGGGATGTGATCGGTTTCGAGGTTACCATCTCCGTTCACCTCCTGTGTGGAGCTGCTGTCGGGAGGACGGTCAACTTTTATGAAATGGTGACGCCACAGATGGATACCAGGGAGGTTCCATTGGCGTCCGCCGGGCAGCGGTCATACGCGACGACTTCCCCTTGAGTGCCGGGTAGCAAGCGCAGCATGAGATAAATCGGCGGCAATCCACACACGTTGTTCCGGTCGCCCACCCGCCGAATGGCGTCGAAGAAACCGTCCGCATCCCCGGTGCAAATGTGGGCCAGCAGGGCATCGTCGGCGGCTTTGAGGTGAGCACGCTCCATCAACCCGACCGGCTGCCCACCAAAGGCCGGCCCGACGTGTGCCAGGTCGGCGGCCGCAACGACCAAGGCCCGCCCATCGTCCACCAGAGGCTTCAGAACTGCAACGGCCTGCCGGAAGGTCTCGTCTGTAGCCGGGTCGGCACTTCCCTCCACAAAACGCGCGAAGGAGCCGCACAGCACTGGAACCAGCCGACATGGGGGGAGGTCCGTTCCACGAATGTAGTGTAGCCATACCACGGCCAGCTCCACCGAGTGTTCAGTGCGATG
>CAZXVB010000001.1:4849-23120 GCA_964643875.1 uncultured Anaerolineales bacterium
TCAATGTGCGGGCTGATGATCCCACGCGCGTTGGCCTGCGGAACGTCCGCAGGCACGGACTCGTCCACGTATCGGCGCAGCATGGCTTGCAAAGCATCGCCATCGGCCGGATAGGAACGTCCGGCCAGAGCCGGCGGTCGGTATGGGGCCTGCCGGTAGCGTTCGAGAGTTTGATTCAACGCTTCTGTCGCCCGCTGATTATCCAACAGCAGAGCCTGGTCGAAGATAGAGATGATCTGTGCCAGATCGGTCAAGCTGGCACGGAGGCCAAAGCGCACCAGCAAGGAAGCTTGTAAGGCCCGCAGGTCCCGGCTCCCATCGCACAAGAGCAACAGAGGCCCCCATTGGGCAGGAACGGTGATCATCTCATCAGAGAGGTGTAAGGGGTCCACCAACAATAAAAAAGACTGTCCATCATGTTGAATCGGGCGCACATCTATCGGGCGGAGTTTGGGGTGCACTTCCGGCGTCATTTGCAACATCATTTCCAGCCTCATCTCCAGTCCAGCCTCATCGAATCCCTTGCACGTTACCCGCCGGACGGCAAGGCCCACAACAGCACGCAGAGCAACAACAGAATGACTCCTATAGTCAGGCACCCAAACTTGAGGATACGGAGGGTCAACTTGAATACCACCTGAAGGAGCAGCAACAGAAGCAGTAAAACCAAAGCCGTCCCCACCAGGACTGCGATCTTGTCCGGGTTCAAACTCAAGTTCAGGCCCAGAATCAAACTGCCAACATCCATACGCCGCTATCCTTCCTTGATCATTCGCCGATGCGGATCAAACGGGCGGCCCAGTTCCTTCGAGGTGTGATAGCGCCCTGGGGGCAGACCTCGGCACAACACAAGCAACCGATGCACTGTTCCAGGTCGAAACGCGGCGGCTGACCGGCTTCTTCCAATGTGATGATCTGCCGGGGACAGACTTCCACGCAAGCGCCACAGCCGATGCAAGCTGTGGTATCCAAATGAGGGCGTACCTGCACTATCCTTTCTATCGGGGCACTCAGCCAGGCCGGCATACGGCTGTACCAGCGCTCCGAGGGGATGTCCACAGAGCCGAAGTCCAACGCCCGTCCATCGCCCTCTACACGGATTCGAGCGGGGTCAGCCTCGCCCAGATGTCGTGTGGCCGCCTGCGTTAGATGCCAGACTTCTCCCTGGCGATAGCCCATCGCCTGGGTGGCGACGCAGTCCAGAGCCACCGGGTCGGTCGAGGCCAAGATACATCCGTATGGGCGCGGCGTGCCTCCGGGGCCGGGGCCGTTTCCCTCTTGGCCAATCACGCCGTCCATCAGCGTCAGGCCGGGACGCACCAACTCCAGCACATCCACCAACACCTTGGCAAACTCCCGTCCACCGGGGGCATGCAGATGCAACTCCCGTTTGCGGGTACCGGGCACAACGCCAAAAAGGTTCTTGACCGCGCCTGTGTAGCGGGTCAACGTATGGGTCTTTAGCTTGGGCAAATTGATGACCAAGTCAACCTCGGTCACAGGGCGAGCAATGAAATAGTCCCGCCCTTGCACCTGCTTCCAAGCGACGGACTCGAAAGGAATCAGGCGGGCGCCCGTCTGATGGGCGACTTCCGCCATACCGCTGGCCGACCACACCCGATGGTAGGCGTGAAGTGGTCCGGCTGGCGAATCGCCGATCAACACTTCGCCCCCAGCCCCTCGCACCAATTCAGCCATCACCCGGACGACAGCCGGGTGTGTAGTAACGGCACGTTCCAGATCGGTAGCCATCAACAAGTTGGGTTTGAGCAACACACGCATCCCTGGTTGCACGAAACGGACTATCCCCCCCAAGAGATCCACAGCCGCTGTGACTGCCGCGCGCACACCATTCAGCTCGTAATCCGCACAGGCGACCACTGAAACCAGCGCCATCATCGCTCCTCGATGCGGATCGTCTTGATGTGGTCCCCCTCGAACGTCGGGTTCATCTGAGGATCTCTGGGCCGCAGGGATTCGAGCACGTCCATCCCCTCGATGACGCGCCCAAAAACGGTGTGTTTGCCGTCCAACCAAGGAGTCGCCTCGTAGGTAATGAAGAACTGGCTACCGTTGGTGTTGGGACCAGAGTTAGCCATTGAAAGGATACCAGGGCCATCGTGCTTCAAGTCGGGGTGAAACTCGTCGTCAAAACGATAGCCAGGGCCACCGGTTCCCGTGCCGGTGGGATCGCCTCCCTGGGCCATAAAGCCCTTGAGCACCCGATGGAAAGTCGTGTTGTCATAAAAGCCCTGGCGGGCCAGAAACACGAAGTTGTTGACGGTATTGGGGGCTTTATCCGCAAACAATTCAAGCACGATGTCCCCCCTTTCCGTCTCGATCGTGGCGATATAGGTTTTCGATGGGTCAATCTCCATTGGGGGCGGTGCAGTGTACATATTGTTCCGTTCGGCTGGATTGATAGGCATAGTCACCTCATTTTTGGGTGTGCCACCGGGGCCAATGGTGAACCACCAAGCGGCAAACAATACAATCAGCGCCACGCTGATACCGGCCACCCAACCCCACACGCGCATCGAAGAACGCACCGTGGATGCGGGCCGGGCGGCCAGGTTCTGGCGCCTGCGACCGGTTTTCCTCCGTTTGGCAGAGTTCTTTTTGGTAGGTTTGTTCATCCCTCCGCTATCTCCTCTTGATGGATTTCTAGCTGGATCCTGGCAAATTTATCCGGGACGCAGATGAACGCAGGCGAGGGGAGGCGTGCGTAGCCTGCGTTAATCTGCGTCCCATGTAAAAATTATTAAGCCTTTTGAAATTTGCCAGACTCCGGTTTCTAGCAAAGTTGCCAGGGCCAATCTCCGACCACGCTACTCCACCGCCATATTCGTCCCCAGCACCTCCGATTAGTATACCACAACCACCTGCTTTCGCCCAGTGTGGGACCCGAAAGCCTATTTGAAAGGTAGGATGGCATCCCTATGCCGTCCGCCGCGCATAGGGATGCGCGGCTACGGGAGCAATTTTTCGGACAGGCTCTATCTATCAGACAGGCTCTACTTAAAAGAGCCACCATCAAGGAAAGTGCAACGTGCCTTTAAGACGCATCGCATATGGCCGTCGGACCGCCGTCGAAACACACAACACCAACTGTAACACTTCTGTAACGATTAAAAAATTGTCACTATAACTTTAATTTGTTATAATGAGGATGTACACCCAACGTAGGTATCGGGTGAAAAACAGCACCCAAAAAATTACAGCACCTGACATGAGGAGGGTATCGCTCATGAGCGAAGCTGGCGAAGGCCGTATTCTATACATCGAAGACAACCCTGGCAACCGAATGCTAGTGCGCCGCATTCTACAAGCAGAGGGGTTTTCCATTTTCGAAGCTGAGGATGGCATCAGTGGCCTGAAAATGGCCCAACAGATGACCAAAGAAATCGACTTGATTCTTCTGGACATCAACTTGCCAGAAGTGGATGGGTACGAACTGGCCAAACAATTTCGCAACACGCCGGGGCTACAAAACACACCCATCCTGGCCGTGACAGCCAATGTGATGCACGGTGATCGTGAACGCACATTGGAGGCCGGCTGTGACGGATACATTCAAAAGCCGATCGACGTGGACCTTTTGCCGGAACAAATTCGGACAGCGCTCCGCAAAGGGCGCACCAGATAACATCAAGGGTGGGGAAATATGAGCATCCAGAGCCTCCAGCCAAAAGATGCCACGATCCTGGTTGTCGAGGACAACGTTCAAAACTTCGTCCTGATTACACGCTTGCTTGCTTTCCTGGGCGTCAAAAAATGCGAATGGAAAGCTTCCGGCTGGCAGGTGTTGGAATTCGCCGAGGCTATGCCTCAAATTGATCTCATTTTGATGGACATCTTTTTGCCGGAAGAAGATGGTTACCAGGTTCTGGAACGCTTGCGTGCCCATCCGCGGTTCCAGAATACACGCATCATCGCGGTGACGGCGGATGTCTCGGCTGAGAATATGGAGCGGGCACGAGAAGCCGGTTTCGATGGGTTCATCGGAAAGCCGATTGACCCCGACCGGTTCCCCAACCAGATACGCAACATTCTGCAAGGAGAGGAAGTCTGGGATTTGGGATGACAACGCAATGTCCATTCCAACGATGTGCCCCGAACGATATGAGGGAAGTCTATAGTGTCCCAACAGAATGGGAACAAAGAACATACCCAAATCCCCACCACCGGTATGCGGGGGGGACTAGGAAAGACACTCCTGACGGCTTTCCTGGTGATGACGATCGTGCCGTTGGCCAGTATTACCTGGTACGCCACACAACGGGAACGCCATGACATCCAACGCGAAGTTACCGCTAAATTATCATCCGTAGTAGAGGTTATGGAAATCCACACCCAGCAATGGATCGCATACCACACCGACGAACTGGCCCTGCTGGCCACAATGCCGGCCTGGCAGGAGCACCTGACGATACTGGTTGCCAATCCCCAGAGCGACGCCGCGAGCAGGTCAGAAGCATATGAAACCTTCTCTCATCAGTTGCGCACCCTGATTGATCATGATCCAAGTTTCTATCAACTAGCGATATTCGACGATCAAGAACAACCATTGATCTCTATCACCCAATCTTTACCAGTAAATCCGTCCATAGATCAGGATGCATGTCTGCAAGCCATTGCACCAGGCACAGCGACCGAGTCCCAACTGGCCATCCAGTCTCCAATCCTAGATCCGGAAGATGGCCGCGAATTGGGCAAAGTAGTCGGATGGCTAAATCCTTGTTACCTGGTGAAAACCATTGCCAGCCTCCAGGGGTTGGGAAAAACAGGTACGATCTATCTGGTAGACAGTCACTATGTCGCTCTCCCATGGGGAGAGACGGTCACCAGTGCCGGGATAGAGATGGCCCTCAACGGGATCAACACCGAAGGATTGTACATCAACTATGCTGGCGTTCCGGTCATCGGGATCTACCGGTGGATGCCGGAACTAGGAATGGTGCTGGTGGCCGAACAAACCCAGGGAGAGGCCTTCGCATCGAATGACAACGTAGTAGCGGCGGTCATCGGGGCAATGTTGTTGGCCGCGCTGGTCACTGCAGTGATCGCCGCCATTGTCACCCGTCAGATCACTCGCCCGATCGTCTTGCTGACTGAGTCGGCCCTGGCCCTGGCGCAAGGGGAGCTGGAACATCGAGTGCCAATGCATCGCTTCGCACGGGATGAGATCGGCATCCTGGCATACGTGTTCAACCAGATGGCTACTGAACTGAAGTCCCTCTACGACGATCTGGAGGAAAAAGTGGCGCAACGGACAGCGCTGCTCCAGAAAGCCAACTATCAGATTCAACGACGAGCCATCCAACTCGCTACTATCGTTCAGGTCAGCCAAGCGGCCACGTCCATTCTGGATCCCGAGCAACTGCTACGACAAGTAGTCCATCTACTTCACGACAGTTTCTACTCCTACAACTACGTGGGCATCTATTTGCTGGATGAAAAGACTAAGCCCCCCACATTGCTGCACCAGGAATCAGCCGGCGGACGAGAAGCACTGGTGAATTTGAAACGACAACCCGTACAACTCGACGATGAGACCCCCATCGGACGAGCCGCCCGTACCGGTCAGCCGAGTATCTTGCAATGGGACCCACAACAGGCCGAATGCCTGTTCAACATCCCTTACATCTGTGCCGAAGCTGCCTTACCTCTCAAAATAGGAGATAAGATCATCGGCGTGCTCAATATTCTGAGCACCGAGGAGGGAGACTTTACTCCCGATGATGTCTCTGTGCTGCAAAACGTTGCCAACCAGATCACCATCGCACTGGAGAACGCCCGCCTCTACATAACCGAACGAGAGGCCGCCCGCAGGTTGCGGGAATTAGATCAATCGAAACGCCGCTTTCTGGCCAATATGTCCCACGAGTTGCGCACGCCGCTGACCAACATCATCGGCTTCTCACGACTGATGTTGAAAGGCCTCAGCGACCCCCTGACGGAACAACAACGAGCAGATATTCAAATCATCTATCAGAACGGCCGACATCTGTTGGGATTGATCAACGACTTGCTCGACCTCTCACACATCGAGGCTGGTATGGTCGAACTGGAACTCCGCACGGTCGACCTGACAGAATTGATCCACAGTGTGATGGCGACCACCAGCGCCCTGGTACGGGATAAGGAGATCGAGTTGATCGTGGAAGTTCCGGACGACATTCCACCTGTCCAGGCCGACCCGGTTCGCATTCGTCAGGTGCTGCTACGCTTGCTGGCCAACGCAGCCAAATTCACCGAGCAGGGCGCCATCACTATCCGGAGCTGGCGTTCCGATGGTATGGTGTTGGTCAGTGTCAGCGATACCGGGGTTGGAATCTCTCCGGATGACCATGACCGAATTTTCGAACAATTCGAACAAGGCAAGTTGGGAAATGGTCGTCGGCCGAACGGGGCAGGGTTGGGACTGGCATTGAGCAAAGAGTTCGTGGAAATGCACGGGGGACGCATCTGGGTCGAAAGCGAACCCGGTGTAGGCTCCACATTCACCTTTTCGCTTCCCCTATCCGCCCCGGACGACAGATCAAACGAAGGGAAATAGCGTATGGGTAACGAGACGCGCATACCATTGAATCACCGTCCAACCATCGGCCTGTTCATCTGGAATACGATGAGCGAGAACGAATATGACGTGGCCGTCTGGCACGAAGTCATCAAAACGACCGAGGAACGAGATGTCAACCTGATCTGTTTTCCAGGCGGAACGATCTCCCCAGACTCGGCCGATGTGCACACCCGCCAGCGACATCTCCTATACAGCCTGGCCAACACGCAAAGACTGGATGGATTGATCGTCAGCGACACCATCAGCAATACGGTTACCCTCGATGAGATCGTCAGCTTCTATCGCCACTATCCATCGTTGCCCATCGTCAGCATTGGGCGCGTTTTGGATAAGTTCATCAGCGTCATCGTGGATAATTACGGAGGCATGCACGATGCGATGATCCACATCCTCCAAACCCATGATTGCCGACAGATCGCTTTTATCAAGGGGCCGGAGCACAGCGAAGGCGCCCGACAGCGTCATCAGGCCTATCAGGACGCTCTGGCCGAGTATGGCTTGTCCTACAACCCGGAATTAGTCGTAGATGGCGACTTTTCCGAAGAGGCCGGTCGGGCGGCCGTACGCACTCTGGTCGAAACGCGAAACGCGGAACCTGACGCTATCGTGGCGGCTAACGATGCGATGGCATTGGGTGCAATAGCCGAGTTGGAACGATTGGGCCTTCGCGTACCGTATGATGTGCTCATGGTGGGATTCGACGACACACTCGCCGCGCGGGCAATGACCCCACCGCTAACTACTGTCCGCCAGCCGGTCCGCCGTATGGCCCGGCAAGCCACCCAGGCGTTACTTTCCCTCCTGGCTGGCGAGGAAGTATCACCAAAGATCATCGTTCCGACCCACCTACAAGTGCGTCAATCCTGTGGCTGCCTTTCTCCAGCAGTCGCCCAGGCTGCCACGGAATTTTTGCCAGGGATGGAAACCGAAAGTCCCTACGATTTCGCCACAGTCCTCCAGAGACAAAAAGAGACCATTTTGTTCGAAATGGCGCAGGCAGTTGACCCCACCGCCTCCCCAGACATCAACATCCACACCGAACAACTCCTGTCTGCATTTTCACAGGCGATAGCAAAAGACACACCCGCCACGTTTATGATCACCTTGGAAGAAGTCCTTCGTCATATGCCCTCAGAACAAGCAATAGCCTGGCATGGGGCCATCTCCGCGCTGCGCCACCAGGTGCTTTCCATCCTGTTGAACCAGAAACAGAGCAGCGAGATCCGTCACCAGGCAGAGAACCTGTGGCACCAGGCGCACATCCTGATCGGCGAAGTTGCTCAACGCCGCCAGCTAGCTCAACACCTGCAATCCGTACAACAGAGATACATCTGGCAAACGATCAGTATGAATATGGTCACCACATTCGATATGGAAACACTCAAGAACGTCGTGATAGAGACCTTACCGCGACTGCATATCCCTGCTTGTTCCGTTGCTCTGTACGAGGGGTATGGCACACCGCCCGCAGAAGCCCGGCTCCTGACTGCCTACAACCGCCAGGGGCCAATCGAAGTGCCTCACAGCGCATCCGACGAACAGAATATACCCGATGCCCTATTATTCCCCTCTGCCCAACTCATCCCAGCCTTTCTCGAACCGAATCAGGAGGCCGAACGGTACAACTGGCTTCTGGAACCATTGCACTTCCAAAACGATCCTCTCGGTTTCGTTTTATTCGAAGTGGGCACCCTGGATGGAAGTGTGTATCCCACGATGGCGGGCTTTCTCAGCAGCGCCATCAAAGGCGCTCTCCTGGTCGAGGAAGTAAAGGAACGTACCCGCGCCCTTCAAGAAGCCAATTATGCTCTTCAGCGACGGGCCATCTACCTGGAGACCAGCGCCCAGGTGACCCACACTATCGCCTCCATTTTCGATCTGGACGAACTCTTCCACCAGGCAGTCAACCTCATCCGAGATCGGTTCGGGTTTTACCATGCCGGCATCTTCTTGTTGGATGAGTCCGGCAAGTGGGCAGTACTGAAAGAGGCTACCGGCGAAGCCGGCGCACAGATGAAAGCGCAGGGGCATCGGTTGGCGGTGGGAGAAACGAGCATGGTAGGATGGACGGCTTTCCATCAAGAACCCCGCATCGCTCTATACGCAAAGGAGGATGCCATCCGATTCGCCAATCCACTACTACCCTACACCCGTTCCGAGATGACTCTCCCGATGATGGTCGGTGGGCGGCTCCTGGGGGTACTCAACGTCCAATCCACCGAGGAAGCCGCCTTTGATGGGGATGACGTGCGCGCCTTGCAGAGCCTGGCCAATCAAATAGCCATTGCCATCGAAAATGCCCGTCGGGTCTCCGATGAAGCCCGCTTGCTGGAACTGTCCAGCCCGATCTATCGAGTGAGCCGCAGACTGGCCCAGGCCACTACCACCGATGAAGTGGCCGAGGCCATCATTGCCTCGATACGCGAGACCGGCGCCGATGGATGCACAGTGGTAGAGTTCGAGTTTTCACCGCAGGGAGAACCCATCGCCTTGTTGTACCGGGGCGTGTGGCGCAAGGACCGGGAAACCCAATTCCAGCCCGGCCTGCGCCTGCCCATCAATGAAAGCCCATTCCCAATCGACATGGTAAGCACCCTGTGGACAGTCACCGATGTGCTCCATGGGCACGAGAATAAACTTCCCGAAAGCGCCCGGCAGGTTTTCATCAACACAGGAGTGCGTGCCCTGGCAAACATCCCTCTCCAAGTCCACAAGCGCGTCATTGGGCAGGTCGTCGTGTTGCGCGATACGCCCGGTATCTTTCCCGAGAACGCGATGCGTCTCTACAGGGCGCTCAGCGATCAGGCCGCTGTAGCATTGGAACGCGCACAACTATGGGAACAAGCCCAGGAACGGGCACATTACGAGCAGCAAACCCGTCAGATGATCGATCATATCCGTCGCGCCATGGATATCGAGGACGCTTTGCAAACAGCAGTCACAGAACTGACAGCGGCTTTCGAAGTGCCTCACGTCGCCATCGAACTTGAGGTAATGGATTGAGGGAAAAATGGAACGCGGATGGCACGAATTGGCGTTCATGGTAAACGGCATTATGGGGGTCTGACAAGAGGTATTTATGTCCCAACAACCAGAAACCAAACAAGCGAAACACACTAACGCGACGACAACCGACTGGCAGGCAGAGATCACACGCCGGCGTGCTCGAACGACAGCCCACCTGTGGGGGGCGATGCTGGTGGGAGGAGCCGTCACTATCTTGACAGCTTACTTTGTAGCAACGCCACGACTCGAACCGAGAGAAATTGTGGCGCAGCTAGCCCCCCTCATTGCCATCTGGTTCTTTATGCTGGTGTGGGGAATCTGGCCCAAAATGGCAGAGCACCATCGAGCGACCGGGGTGATCAGCCTGAGCTACCTGGTGGGTGTGATCATCCTCGTACAAAGCCCCAACTCCGCCGGTGGGCAAATCTGGTTCCTGATGCTGATCCCGACCGTGTTTGTGTTATCAGGGAAACGGGGAGGGATCATCGCCAGTATGGCCAGTTTGCTGACCTATGGCGCTGTAACATTGGCCCACAGATTGGGATGGATCGTACCACGCCCGTCTCTTGTCGCAACCATCGTCAACACGATTTACACCAATGGGCTGCTATTCATTTTAGCCCTAGCAATCTTGACCCCGATATTTAGCTCGCTTACTCGCAGTTGGGTGAAGACAGCCCAGAGAGCACAGACGGCCAATCGTCAACTCGCAGCCCAATTAGAATCTCAGGCCCAGGCCTACCACCAACTCCAAACCCAGAGCACTCTGCTAGAAGCCACCAACCAGATCATTCAAGCCATCAGCGGTACTCTATCCTTTGAAACTCTACCAGCGCAAGTAGTCCGGCAAGTCGAACAAGCCCTCGACGACTGGGACATCTATCACGTGGGCTTGTTCTTGCTAAGTACGGAGAATGCGGACGACGGGAATGACCGGGCTGTGCTCAAAGCAGCCACAAGCGAGGCCGGTCGCCTGGCCGTAGAGACGGGATATGGGATGGAGTTGAATACCGAGTCGCCCATCGGGAAGGCGATCATTCGTCGCCACGCATCCATCCTATCCGCAGAGGAATGCCAACAGACCTCTCAACTCGGTGCCCTGGCGCTGCCACATACCCGCTCGGAGATCGTTTTGCCGCTTCAGTCGGGGGAGGAAGTCATCGGTGTTCTAGATATCCATAGTAGCAAGGAAAATGCTTTCTCCACAGAGAACCTGGTCCTGTTCCAAGCATTGGCCCACCAGGTAGCCACAGCCATTCGCAACGCACAACTTTTCAGCCGCACCAATGCCCTGTTGGAAGAAGTCCAAGACATCCAACGACGTTATCTAGGAGAAGCCTGGCGTGAACTGCTCAGCCGACAGCCTATTCAGGCTATATCCAGTTCCAGTCTGGACGACCTGCATCAAGACCCATCCATCCAGGCGATGCGCCGCCAGGCCTTGACAAAAGGAGAAACCATCGTACACAGCAACGACCTGGGAAAAGCCTCGGAACCGACGAAGAATACCGGCCTACATAAGAATGGGAATGGCGTCGCCAGTATGATTATGCCCCTCAAGCTGCGGGGACAGGTCATCGGCACCATCACCGTGTGCGACCCACGCTCCCGACGCCGGTGGACGGAGGCAGAAATAAACATGGCGGAAACGATTGCAGAGCAGACCGCATTAACCATCGAAAACCTGCGCTTGCTTGAGGAGACACAACGTCGGGCAGCCCAGGAGCGATTGGTCAGTGAGATCGCCGGACAAGTGCGGGCCTCGTTGAACCCGGACACGGTCCTGAAGACGACAATCCGGGAGCTTGGCCGGGCGCTGGGGGCCGAAGTCGCCAGCATCGAAATTATGCCTCCTCCCCAGGAAGGACCGAACGGTTCCCATTCAAACGGGAACGGGAACACGGGAATGAAATCTGAACAGTCGTGATACAAGCCGGAGGAGAAAACAATTGACATAGACGTGGCGATTGGGACGCTCTCCCTTCGCTCCAGAATGGATCGATCTGAGCCGCTACCCCCCGGTCGCCAGTAACAAGAAGCTGAAAAGAACGGGCTGGACGCCACAGTATACCACAACGGAGGCGATGGAAGCCCTGTTATGAGAGAATTGTTATGGCCGGTTTTTGTTTTCAAAGGAGTTTCCAATGAGGGAACAAATCCCACACTGGTTGGCACCAACCACCAATGATCCCGATATCGCCCGACGGCAATACACATTGAACATCGCGCTATTGGGATTGGCGGGCACGGGGTTTCTGTTAGGGATCATTTCGGTCATTCTATGGGCGCTGGGGAATCCCACCGCTATCATCGGCGCATTGGTCGGATTTGGAATACAACCGTTCTATCTGCTGGCCTATTGGCTTGGCCGATATAGACGCGTGCGGCTGGCAAGTTACTTCCCGATCATCTCCGTCTTCCTGCTAATTACCGGCGGAACCTACCAAATGGGTCTGGGGCACGCCACTCTGATCGGCTACGCCATGGTTGTCCTAACAGCCAGCATATTGATCGGCACCAGATGTGCCCTTATCTTCACCCTGCTCAGCACAATGACCTATCTGGTGAGTGGTGTGCTCCAGGCAGCCGGCATGCTCCCCGGTGCCATCCCACCGGAGGCCACATTTGTAGTGGATACCGTAGCCATTGGGTTGGGATTGTGCGCCCTGGTGATCCTCGAATGGATCAACAGCCGCGAAATAAACTACGCCATAGAGCGAGAACAGGAATTGAACACACGCTTGCAGACATATCAACAGCAACTCGAAGAGCAGATCGCCCAACATGCTACCGACTTACAACAGCGTTCCACCCAACTGGACGTAATCGCCCAGATCACCCACAAAGCCACGCTGGTGCGGGATATAGACCGTTTGTTGGCCGAAACGGCCCACCTCATTGCAGATCGCCTCAAGTTCCCACATGTCGGCATCTTTCTGAGCGACGAACGCGAGGAATGGGCATCTCTCCGAGCGGCCTCCTCGCAATGGGGAGAGCGTCTGTTGGCAGAGGGGCACAAAGTGCGCATTGGATCGGAACATCCGGTCGGCTCCGTCGCCAAAAGCGGGGAGCCACTCATTATGACAAACCTCCATTCCAATGTTGCTCTCGATGAACTGGGGGAGGAATCGAGCCGGCCCAACCAGACCAAGGGGTATTCCAGAACCATATTGCCGCTCCAGACTGCACACCGCTTCATTGGTATGCTGGATATCCAAGCAGCGGAACCAGATGCTTTTTCCGAGGAAACGATGGCCGCGCTCAAAACGATAGCCGACCAGTTCGCCCTGGTCATCGAGAACATCCGCCTGTTGCAAGAAGCAGAGGAACGGCTGATTGAGATCGAAACCCTGGCGGGCCATCAAAGCCGGGAGAGTTGGAGACGCATAACAATGGAACGGCCAGTATGGGGATACGTCTACGATGGCGTCCAAATCGTCCCCCAGGACAAAGCTCCTGTCACCGCCAGGACAATGGAACCTAATCTGACGGTTCCCCTCCAGGTACGTGGTACGCCGATTGGCCGCTTGAACCTGGTTCTCAAAGACCGCACCCCAACACCTGAGGACCGCATGATCGCACAGGCCATTGCAGAGCAAGCCAGCCAAGCGTTAGAAAGCGCCCGGCTGTATCAGGAAACCCAACGACGAGCCATCCGAGAGCAATTGGTCAGTGAGATCGCCGGTCAATTACGCGCCTCACTCGATCCCGACACTGTGCTCCAGACAACGGTACGAGAGTTGGCCCGGGTAACCGGTGTACGGATGGCAACAATCGAGATCACAGGGCCAGAGCCAGAGGCAGGAAAAGATGAGGAACATGTGTTCACTCCTCCGTCACCCGGAAATGCTGCCTCTCCAGCCCATATTCAGGATCAGGAGGGGTAACAATGACAACATCCCCTGCACCTACACGTTTGCACAAACGCCGATTTTCATTTCCTTCGATACGCAATATGGGAATCCGTGGTCGCTTGTTGGTCCTCCTGTTGAGCATGGCCAGTAGTGTGTTGCTGTTGCTCAGCTATCTAGGCTTCAACATTACCCAGGGGCTGATCGCCGATGCTCGACAGATCAGTTCTGATGCCCTGCACACCCAGGCAGAGAACTATTTACGTCAGATCACTGCCGACAATGCCCGCAGGTATGACCAGCAACTTTCTCACGCAGCGCTGGACATCCAAAACCTGGCCACATACGCCAGCTATCTGTTCGAAAACTCAGAGCAGTTCCCCATCTACTGGCGGGTAGAGGAGCATATGGACTTTGGTCCAGAAAACCAGTACAAAAATGGCCCCGAAGACCTCAGCAGTGTCTACGTGCCCAACTTTCAGGAAATAAACGCCGAGGTGATCCGGGAAATCGAACTGAGCGCCTATCTAGACCCACTTATGGCCTCTCTATACGAAAACAACGATTACGCTGCCATTTTCCTGGATACGGAAAACAAAGTCACCCGTTACTATCCTAACATCAACCTGTGGAGACTCCTTCCGCCTGATTTTTCGATCAAACAACGCCCCTGGTACGTCAAGGCAGCGCCCTCCCAGAACCCGGAACGGGCTGTCGCCTGGTCACCCATCTACGAGGACGCCACCGGCAAGGGCCTCCTGGTCACCGTCGCCGCACCGATCTACGTCGGAACGGACCGTTTCATTGGCAATGTGGGTATAGACATTACCTTGCAGGATATTACCGCTGAGATCGAACAGAATCGCATGCTGAACAGCGGATACTCCTTCCTGATAGAAAACAGCGGCCGAGCCATCGCTCTCCCGGAGCAGGGATACTACGACATTTTGGGGCGCGCACCGCTCCAAGACGAGGTCGGAACAGACTTGAACACGGCTCAAGCCGCATTCGTCCCCACCTTGGAGCGAATGAAGGCCGGCGCAACGGGCTTAGAAATCATCACCGTCAACGACCGGAAACTATTCGTCGCGTACACTCCCCTGGAAAGCGCTCCCTGGAGCCTGGCCAATGTGATTGAGGCACAGGTAGTGCTCCAGACGGTCGACACGCTGGAAGAAGCACTCACCACCACCATCCAAACCAAGATCAATAAGCAGATCATCCCCATTATTGTCGCTACAACGAGCCTGATCGCCATTGCTGGCCTCTTGATCTCCCATCGCATGGCTGCTCCCATCAAACAGTTGGCCCAAGCAGCCCGCCAGATCGAAGTAGGACAATGGGATATTCCACTTCCCCCGGTCAGCCAGGATGAGATCGGCATGCTGACGGAAGCTTTCCGCTCGATGGCAACGCAACTCAAAGGATCACTGGAAGAGTTGGAACAACGGATCTCTGAGCGAACCAAAGCACTAGAACGCCGGACCGTTCAAATGGAAGCCAGTGCCCAAGTCGCCCGCCAAGCCGCCGCGATCCGCGATGTCAAAGAACTGGTGAACGCTACAGTCCATCTGATCTCGGAAGAGTTTGGTTTCTACCATGCAGGCCTCTTCTTGTTGGATGAAACGAAAACATACGCCGTGCTGAAAGCCGCCTCATCGGAGGGCGGACAACGCATGTTGGCCCGCTCCCACCAACTGAAAGTCGGCGAGGAAGGCATCGTCGGATACGTGGCCGCCACAGGCCGATCGCGGATTGCGCTGGATGTAGGGGAAGACGCAGTGTTCTTCAACAACCCCGACCTGCCTTTGACACGCTCAGAGATCGCCCTACCGCTCAAAATCCGTGGAGAAGTCATCGGGGTACTGGACGTACAATCCACTGAGGCCGGCGCCTTTTCGGAAAATGATGCCGCCATTCTCCAAACAATGGCCGACCAGGTCGCACTGGCGATCGAAAACGCCCGCCTGGTGGAACAGACCCAGGCCAACGTACATGAACTCAACATCTTGCTCGGTCAGTACAGTCGAGAGGAATGGAGACGATTGACCCGAGAACGACCGACCTGGGGATACGCCTATGATGGCATCGAAGTGCTGCCCGTCAGCGCCGCCCATAAGTCGAAAGAACCGGAAAAGGACGAGGAGAAGGGAGCCACGCCAGAGGTGACACTACCACTCCAGGTACGAGATGCGACCATCGGTCAGCTGAAGCTGCTGCCGGCCGATCCTGTATGGGATAGCGACATGACCGCCCTGGTCCAGGCAGTGGCCGAACAGGCCGCCCAGGCCCTGGAAAATGCCCGTCTGTTCCAGGAAACCCAACGCACCCTGAGCGAAACGAATGCGCTCTACCACACCAGCCGCGCCATTGGGGTCGCTACTTCAGTCAAAGAAGTGGAACAAGCACTCATCGCTTACCTTTCTACCAGCGGTGTGGACGCAGCCCGCATCCTCTTCCTGGAATATGATGAACAGGGGGAACCGACGCACATCGTCATGGGAGCTGGATGGACCGTAGACAATCGTCCGGCGCAACCAGAGGGCACGCGCCTCCCACTGACAGATTATCCCCTGCGAGACTATATGACGTCGGACGAACCGCTCATTTTCGAGGATGTCCTCACCGATCCACGAGCAAACGAAGCGACCCGCACGTTGATCGCCAGAATTTCCGGGTTACGCTCCTTTGTGATGATTCCAATCGCCACCAGTGATCGTTGGCTAGGCACGATTTTTGTGGGCCGGAACCCGCCATTCACCTTCTCTCCAGAAACACTACGTGGTTACGAAACCGTAGCCAGCCAGGCCGCTGTGACGCTCGAAAGCCTACGGCTGTTAGAAGAGACCCGTCGCCGCGCCGAGCGCGAACGGATGATCGCCGAAATCACGACCCGTATCCGCCAATCGTTGGACATCGAATCGGTGCTCACGACAGCCGCCAATGAGATTGGGGTGGCACTCGGCCTGGCTACCGTCGAATTGCGGTTGGGTAACGGCTCTCCAGATAATACACGATCCGGAGTTTCCGAACATGAATAGCACGACACAACCCGTAACAGGTGAAACCACTCCTCCCTTAGAACATATTCGTACCTGGCAACGTCAGTTGATCACCGGTGTGCTACGCGCCTTGCTGGTCGCAGGGGCGATCAGTCTGATCATTAGTTCCTACAACACCGCTCTGGAAGGGAATTGGAACCTGGTTGCCTACTACACAGCCGCTTACATCATTGTGGCCATCATCACCTTTTGGCGCCGCGTTTCCTACACGCTCCAGGTTGCATTCCTGTTGGCTGTTATATACGCGCTGGGAATAATTGGCCTGAGAGAAGCGGGATTAAGTGGAGATGGAAGAGTGTTTCTGCTCGCAGCGCCTGTGGTAGCAACTCTCTTTTTAGGGCAACGAATGGGCCTCTTCACGCTACTCATCTCGACACTCACCCTGCTAGTATTCAGTTGGCTCTTCTGCACCGGCCGCCTCTCAATTCCGGTAGCCCATCAAGCCAACACTGCCGATCCCAGCGCCTGGGCCAGCGGGACAGTTGTCTTTTTTATGCTAGGCCTGTTGCTCACGATTTCTTCCCAACACTTGATCCCCCGTCTGTCGGCTGCCTTGGGCCAAAGCCATCAACTTGCCCGTCAATTAGAAGCCAATCAGGCTTCTCTGGAAAAACAGGTGGAGGAGCGCACTGCCGACTTGCTCCGGAGGAATGTCCAGTTGGAGACCGCCGCCCAGATCGCTCGTGAGGTAACCCGCATTCAAGATATCCAGCAAATGCTCAGCGAGACGACACGCCTGATCTCACAACGTTTCGGCTTCTACCACACCGGCATCTACCTTTTGGACACCGACAAACAGTATGCAGTACTTCGGGCAGCATCGTCAGAAGAAGGACGGCGACTGATATCAGAAGGCCACCGTCTCAAAGTAGGCGAAGAAGGCATCATCGGACAAGTCACAGCCCATGGGAAACCGCGCATTGCCCAGGATGTCGAAGCGGACATAGATTTCCTCAGTCATCCATACCCGGTCGAGACCCATTCTGAAGCAGTCTTGCCTTTACAGGTACGCGGAGAAATCATCGGCGCGTTGGACGTACAAAGCGCTCAACCCAATGCCTTCGACGAAACAGACATCACCGTGCTCCAGATTCTGGCCGATCAGATCGCCGTGGCAATCGCCAACGCCAAACTGCTTCAGCAGGTTCAAGAAGCATTGGAGTCGGAGCGCAGAGCGTACACCGAACTCAGTCAGGAGGCATGGCGGCGGCTGATGCGCACCTACAGCCAGTTGAAGGCGACTTACGACCCCTATGGCTTGCTGACAACCGACGGAGATGCTCAGGAGACCGAAAACGCCAAGGCAGATGAGGGTGTTTCGCCAGGCGCGGCACAACCCCAGCCCCTGCCCTCTGCCCTGGAGATGCCCATCCAAGTGCGTGGGCAAACCATCGGTGTCCTCGACGCCCGAAAGCCACCAGATAGTGGGCCATGGTCACAGGACGAAATCACTTTGCTCACCACCTTGACCGACCAACTGGGGGTTGCGCTGGAGAGCGCCCGATTATACCAGGATACCCAACGCCGGGCCATCCGAGAGCACCTGATCAGTGAGATCATTAGCCGGGTGCTCCAGACCATGGACCTGGAAACGGTGCTCCGGACCGCTGCACAGGAGACCAGACAAGCCCTGGGTCTACCCGAAGTCACAGTTCGCCTGGCACCTCAGCCGACAACCGTACCTGTACAGACATCATCCCGTCAGCCCCGGGCGGACGACGTCCACCAACCGGCTACCCCTGACGGTAGTGAGGATAATGGGAGCGAGA
>CAZXVB010000001.1:23220-34334 GCA_964643875.1 uncultured Anaerolineales bacterium
GACGACGTCCACCAACCGGCTACCCCTGACGGTAGTGAGGATAATGGGAGCGAGAGCATCCAGGAGATCGTGCCGGCACGGGCCATCCAGTCCAACGGACAGGACGTTCCTCTCTCCTCGCCTCCTTCCACGCCTGGGGAACAAGATGGAGGCCACTATGCCTGAGCCTATCCATACCGAAAATACAATCACCGTAGACCAATCGGCCGCCCCTACAGAACAACTGTCGCTCGGACAACGCGCACTCCGCGTCATAGACCGACTTATGCCAGTGCAACGCGAACCACAACCCGCTCCATCGCGACAGCCATCCTCCTTGCGCAGGCGACTGACCACAGCGATGCTCCTGATAGTTCTGGTTCCCACTGTGCTCTCGGCCACCGTGTCCGTCATCACCGGGTGGCACAGCGCGCAACAGCAGGTCGTGAATCAGCTCCGCTCTGTAGCCACACTCAAAGAGGCGCAAATCCATCTGTGGCTCAATGACCTACACACCGATCTAACCGTTTTACAAACCGAGGAGATGCAGGCAGATTTCATCACCCTGCTGGGAGCACCCGTCCCAGACAAACTACCGGAGTACAAAAGAGTCCGCTCACACTTTGCCCGTAATATCGCCCAGACCGGGCGATTCGAGGCAATCTTCCTCGTGGACACCAGTGGGCGAGTCATTCTCTCCACCAGTCTCACCCAGTATTGGAAGAACTATCGCGGATGGGCTTTTTTCGAAGAAGGGCTACAAGAGCCGCTCTCCCACCTGACCTGGGAGGCCGGTGTACGGTGGGTCAGTATCGTTCATCCCATCTATGATGAGACCGGGCGAACCCGGGGTATATTGGTCGGCCGGGCCACGATGGACACCATCAACGCCATCATGATGGAAAGGTCCGGTCTGGGGGAAACCGGCGAAACGTATCTGGTCTCCGCAGAACAAGCCTTACTCACAGACATTCGAGCCGGCAGCCGACCGGTTTATGTTCGCACCCAAGGAGTACAAATCGCCACTCAAGAACGAGCAAAGGGGAGCGGCACCTATCCGAACTATCGCGGTCGGACTGTGATCGGTGTCTTCCATTGGCTACCGGACATCAACGCCGCTCTGTTGGCCGAGCAAGAACAGATCGAAGCCCTCCGACCAGCGCTCGCTTTGCTGGGAATCAGCACCGGTGTCGCTTTGCTGGCCATTACTATAGCAATCCTGGCAGCCCTGACGATCTCTCGCAGTGTCACCGATCCGCTGACCAGAATGGCCGCTACCGCCAGCCAGGTCGCGGCCGGTGAACTGGAGCACACCGTCTGTATCAAGCGGGAGGACGAAATCGGCGTCCTGGCCCGAACGTTCAACAGTATGACTGCCCAGTTGAGGGACCTGATTGGCAACCTGGAGGCCCAGGTAGCCCAACGAACCCAGGAACTGGAGCAGCGCTCGAATTACCTCGCCGCCTCTGCCGATGTCGCCCGGGCAGCATCATCCATCCTGGACAGCGCCCGGTTGACCCGCCAGGTGGTCGAACTCATCAAGGAACGCTTTTCCCTCTATTACGTTGGGCTGTTCCTGTTGGATGAGGCAGGTGAGTGGGCCGTACTGCGGGCCGGCACCGGCGAAGCCGGAGAAGCGATGTTACGTCGCGGGCACAAGATCAAAGTTGGTGAGGGTATGATCGGTTGGAGCATCGCCCATGCACAATCTCGAATCGCTCTGGACGTCGGAGAGGATGCGGTACGCCTGGCCACCAACGAACTACCGAACACCCGTTCCGAAGCGGCTCTCCCTCTGCGAGCACGGGGCCAAATCATCGGTGCCCTCACCGTGCAGAGTGACCAACCCGGTGCATTCGATGAAAACTCCATCGCCGTCCTGCAAACGATGGCCGATCAGGTCGCCATTGCATTGGAAAATGCTCGCCTGTTCACCCAAAACCAGGCCGCATTGGAAACAACCCAACGAGCCTACGGTGAGTTGAGTCGCCGAGGATGGGTTGAACTGCTGCGCACGCAACCCGACATTGGATACCGTAGCAGTAAAATGGGAATCGCGCCCACAACGGAATCGTGGCGTGCAGATATGGAGCAAGCCGTCCAAACCGGGTCCGTCGTCCAGGGAAACGGCACCGGTGATACGAATCGCTACCCACTGATCGTTCCCATCAAAGTAGGTAATACCGTCATCGGCATCCTCGACACGTACAAACCGATCGCGGATGGGCCTTGGAATGAGGAGGAGATCGCCATTCTGGAGGCTCTGGCCGACCAACTGGGTCTGGCTTTGGAAGGAGCGCGACTCTATCGAGATGCTCAACAGCGGGCCAGCCGAGAGCAATTGACCCGTGAAATTGCCGACAAGATGCGTCAGGCCACCAGCGTGGAAGAGATCATCCAAACAACCGTAGACGAGCTTTTCCACACCTTGGGCACATCCCGTGCATTCGTCAAACTAGGGCTTCTTTCCCCGGCGGACGATACAGATGGAGAAACACATGACACGTGAGACGAGAGCGGTCAATTCTCCAAGATATGCGACACAACGCACTTCCGTTACTCATCGAATCACAGTGTTCATAGCACCCTTGCGCATACCACGATCTTCAAGTTTCAAAGACATTTCAAGGACAGATTGTACCGCATGCGAGCAAGCGAGGAGTGCAGAGGAAGGATTGAGCTATGAACAAGACAAACACGAAAACGACAGAAATTATTGCCGTGAGCAACCAAAAAGGCGGTGTGGCCAAAACCACTACCTGCCTTTCCCTGGGGGCCTCACTGGCCGAACAGGGACAAAGTGTGCTCCTCATTGACCTCGACCCCCAAGCCCACCTCACCATTTCCCTGGGTTTGAAGCCCGAATCGCTACGTCGAGCAGTGGACGATGCCTTGCTAGGATATACTTCCCTGATCAGTGCCAGTCAGGAGACAGCCACACCCGGGCTGGATATCGTACCGGCCAACCGGATGTTGATCGTGTTGGACAAAATCTTATACGGCCGGCCAGATTACCAATTTCGCCTGAAGAAAGGGCTGGAGGCGATGGGAAATGATTTCTACGACTACGTCATTATAGATTGTCCACCCTCGCTGGGCACACTGACCCTCAACGGACTGGCAGCGGCCAAACTACTCATCATCCCAGTTCAATGTGACTACTATGCAGCCTATTCTCTCCGCCATTTTATAAAAATGATCCAGCAAGTCCGTGAGAAAATGAACCCCTGGCTGACCTACCGAGTGCTGATCACAATGTACGATCGGCGCAACAATATCTGTCGCATCATTCGAAAACAGATGGAAAAGGGGCTGGACAGTGTCCTGTTCCAAAACATCATCGAAATAGACACCAAATTACGGGAAAGCCCGGCCTTTGGCAAACCAATCACCAGCTACGCCCCCACCACCCGAGGAGCAGAGCAATATCGCGCTCTGGCAAAGGAGTTAATGAACCATGCCCGGTAACGAGGATCTACACAGCCGGCTAGACGGCTTGTTCGACGAGACGCTGCCGGAAAACCAACCGGACCGGGAACCATCAGTGCAACCGGTCGAAAGCACCATTTTCGATATCCTGGAAGGGAAGGTCGGCCCGGAGCCGCCCCCTTCTCCTGAGGACATCGGTGTGCCACTTATAGAACCAGATATCGTCGCTGCCGCCTCCTCCGAATTCGAAGGCCAAATTGCAGGGGAGATCACACCATCCGAGCTGATCTCGCATCCATCGCCAGAAGGTGAACAGCCGCTCTCCCCTTCTGTCACGCCGATGCCGGATTTCGTCACCTGGGAAGATGAATTAGCCATCCGTCAACGGCAAGTACTAAACATCATCCTGAGGATTTTAGCCGGAATTGGAACCATCATCATCGGGTTCTTATTCTGGAACCTGGTGCAAGATCCGCTCTACTGGCTACCGACGTACATCCCCTACCTGGCCGCATATGGTGTGCTTCTCATCCTGGCTCTGGCTCAACGAATGTCCATCTCCTCACGGGCCAGTATGCTGATCCTGTTGAGTTACGTTATGGGTATCGCTGCCCTGCTATCCGAAGGCCCTTTGAGTGCCGGTGGGCTTTACTTGCTGGCGGCCCCCATTCTAGCCACTACGCTGATCCGACAACAAACAGGCGCCATCACAATGGGGATCAGTATCGTGCTATATGCGGTATTTCTGCTGGCCGACCATTTCGGTTGGCTGCAACCCAGTGCCCCATACCGCGCCGACGTCCTTCCTTCCATTCTCAGCCTGATCGCTACCTTTGTGATGATCAGCGTGATAATCTTCCTCACCCAATTCATCACCAAACAAGCCCTGATCGGCGCCCTGCGGGAGGCAGAACAAAAACACAGCGACTTGGTGACCGCCCGCCGTCTGCTGGAAAAGCGAGCGGATGAGTTGGGCCGGGCGAACGCGGAGCTCCAAAAACGCACCCTCCAACTGCAAACGGTTGCTCAGATCTCCGGAGCAGCCACATACTCGGTGACCGAGCCAGAAACACTTACACAACAAATCGTTCAACTAATCAAAGAACGGTTCAACCTCTCCTACGTGGGGCTATTTTTCACCGACGAGACCAACCAATGGGCCACCCTGCAAGCCTGCGCCGGTTCGAAAGAACACATCACATCCATGCCCCTCGGATCCAAAATCGAGGTTGACCTGACATCTCCTGTTGGCTGGTGCATTCTCAACACCCAGCCCCGGATCGCGCTGGACACCCGTCTGGGGTTGCCCACGATGCCCGATACCTGCTCCGAATTGGCGCTCCCCCTGCGGTCACGGGGACGAGTCATCGGCGCCCTTACCTTACAAAGCGATACCTATGCAGCCTTTTCCCAGGGAGACATCCCGGTGCTCCAGACGATGGCAGAGCAGATCGCTGTCGCCATAGACAACGCTCATTTGTATGCCGAGGCCCAGGCCAGCCTGCAGGAAGTCGAAGAGATCCAACGCCGATACGTGCGCCAACAATGGGCCAAGTTCCTGACTTCCAGCACCGTTCCGTTCTACGAACAGACTCAACCCGATACCCCCCCGTTGGACGAGGAGCAACTGACCGAGTTGGAACAAGCGCTCCAACAGCAAGAGGTCATCATCTCAGCAGCAGACCCCGCACACGACGGGCAACGGCCATCCACATTGGTGATTCCCATCCGTCTGCGTGGGGAGCCGATCGGTGCTGTAGGCCTCCAAGAAACCGCGCCACGCCGACAGTGGACCGACGCCGAGATCGCCCTCATTGAAACGATTGCCGACCAAATGGCCCTGGCCATTGAGAACGCCCGTCTGCTAGAAGAAACCCAACGACGGGCCGAGCGAGAACGCTTGACAGCCGAAATCGTCGCCCGTGTGCGTGCCTCCGCCCACGTGGACACCATCCTACGCACGGCCGTGCGCGAAATGGGCCGTGCCCTGCGCGCTTCCGAGGGCATCATCCATGTGGCAATCGGCGAAGACGTAGAAACGTCGGCCGCATCGCCCCCCCATACCGATGAGACTGATGGAAATAACAGGCACAAGGAGGAGGAGCTTCCTCCAGAGCCTGCAGGAGTTGACGAAAATGACCATCCCGACGCCTGAACCTATAACCCAACCCACGACCCGGAAAATGCCGGGGCGCACATTCCGACAACAGATGCTCCTGAGTTCTATCCTGATTGCGCTGCCGGTCATCCTAACCTTGTTTTATGTGTTATGGCAGATCACCATTCTGCGCAGGGCCACCATCGAAGCCCGTGTGCAAAATGAACGACTGAACCTGGCATTGGAAATTGCACAACAAAACACCATGTTGGTGGTGACCATCCAGGAGAAGATCAAAGACCGCATTCCGGCTACTATGGAGTTGGAAGTCAATGCCCTCATCCAGGCCCTTACTGCCCGCCAGAAACAACTGACTGAAATATCCCAGACCCTTCCTCCAGGCGACCCGATTCGGGAACATGCTCAAGATGCCAATGAGGCCCTTCAAAACGCGATCTATATCGCCGAAGGAACGGTCAGACACGCCAAAGATCACAATTGGGTTGCCGCTCAGTTCCGCGCCGATCTGCTGCTAGAAGAATACAGCACCATCAACTGGCATATCTACCAACTGATCGCCAATGTCCGCAGCCGCCGCATTCAAGCCGAAGAGATCGCCCAGGCCACTATGGGCAACATTCTGACCGTGTCCATCATCCTGGGGGTCACTGCCTTGATTGCTACCGGTATCGTAAGCATCTTCGCCATCCGCACCGTCGCCCGACAGATTGAGCAACTCAGCCGATCGGCCCGTCGTCTGGCAGCCGGCCACTTCGACGAACAGATTCCTATCCTGTCCCAGGATGAATTTGGCTTCCTGGCTCAATCCCTCAACAGGATGGCGCGCGAATTGCATGAACTGTACACCGGATTGGAACAACAGGTAGCAGAACGAACCGCCGCCCTGGACCGCCGCAGCACTCAGTTGGAGGCCGCTGCTCAAGTGGCACGGGACGCCGCCGCCATCCGTGACGTACGGCAACTGATGGACACCGTCGTCCGCCTCGTCTCCGAACGATTCGGGTTCTACCACGCCGGCCTCTTCCTGCTGGACGAGTCCGGTGAATATGCCGTTCTTCAGGCGGCCTCATCCCCTGGAGGACAACGCATGTTAGAAAGAGGGCACCGTCTGAAAGTCGGTGAAACAGGCATTGTCGGATACGTCGCCGGTAGTGGAGAGCCACGCATTGCCCTCAATGTTGGCGCCGATGCCGTCTTTTTCGACAACCCAGACCTGCCCGACACGCGTTCCGAGATGGCGATCCCGCTCATCGTCTATGACCGTATCATCGGTGTGCTGGACGTCCAATCCACAGAGGCAAGCGCTTTCACCGAGGAAGATATCGCCATCCTCCAAACAATGGCCGACCAGGTAGCCCTGGCGATTGAGAACACCCGCCTGTTGGAAGAAAGCCACTATGCCCTGGAAGAGTTACGCCTGTTCCAGCGACAGCAAACCCGTGAAGCCTGGCGAGAACGGCTTGCCAACCAACTGGCCGCCTATCGGTACACCGGCGTGGCCATCGAACCGGCCTCGCGGGATCGGATCCGCGACATCGTTCCCAGCGAGATACCCTCGCGTCCTACGGTCATCGAAGGCCCCGACGGTCGCCGCCTGACCGCCCCCATCCGCCTGCGTGGTGAAACCCTGGGAACCGTCGTCTTTCATCAAACCCCGGACGAGATCCCCTGGAGCGATGAAGAGATCGCGATGGTAGAGGAACTGACAGCCCAAATCGGCCTGGCATTGGAAAACGCCCGTCTCCTTGAAGAAACGCAACAACGAGCAGAGCAAGAGCGCATCATCGCCAACATCACGGCTCAGGTGCGAACCTCAATGAACCCGGAGAGCATTCTGCGCACGGCTGTACGGGAATTGGGTCTAGCCTTGGGCAGCGACCGGGTATTCGTCCATCTAGGCACATCTATCAACGGCAATCCCACAAGCGCAACAAGACCATCCCCGTCATCTACCGATGCAAACGAACCACCGGAGTAGTGGTATGGATATGAACGCAAACAACAGCCAAAACGGGAAAACCACTCCCTCTTTCAGAGGGGAAGAGACGAGCCTGGAAGAGTGCAAAGAGAAGCTCGCGATGTTCCACCATCGAAACGTCCAGCTTCAGACAGCCGTAGATATCTCTCGCATCCTCAGCAGCATTCTCGATCCAGAAGAACTGCTCCCACAATTCGTGGAATTGATCCGCCAACGGTTCGATTTGTACTACGTCGGCCTGTTTCTGGTGGATCAAAGCGGTGAGTGGAATGGAGAACCAGGTAGTTGGGCCTTCTTGCGGGCTGCCACTGGATTGGCCGGTAAACGGATGATCGCAGAGGGATATAAACTCAAAGTGGACAATGCCTCATCGGTAGGCCGATGCATCCTGCACCATCAGAGCCAGATCATTGACGCGGGGGAAGGCAATGATAGCGATACATCTCCATTCGACAATCCACTACTCCCGGAGACGCGCTCTGAACTGGTCGTCCCACTCCTCACCCGTGGGCAAGCAATCGGTGCCATTACCCTTCAATCGGATCGTGCGTCCGCCTTCGACACTGAACAAAGCACCATTATACAAACTCTGGCCGATCAACTGAGCAATGCCATCACGAACACTCACCTCTACGAACAATTGCAGCGCGAGTTGAACGATCGCAAACGAACCGAGCAAGCACTACAGGAGAGCGGAGAGCGCCTCAGCACCATACTGAACGCAATATCTGCCGGCGTCGTTGTCATTGACCCTCAAACCCACACCATTGTGGATGCCAACCGGGCGGCGATAGATATGATCAAAGCCGGTTCCCCGGAAAAAGTCATCGGTGCGGTCTGCCACACCTTCATCTGTCCCAGCGAAGAGGGCCAATGCCCAATCACCGACCTCCACCAAAGCATAGACCATTCAGAACGTATATTGCTCACCGCTCTTGGCGAAGAGATCCCCATCATCAAAATCGTCAGCCCCGTGATCATAGACGGACGAGAGCACCTGATGGAAACCTTCTTGGACATCAGAAAGCGGAAACAGACCGAAAAAGACTTGCGTCGGGTCAATCGAAACCTGATCGTACTGGTCCGCCTGAGTCAAAAATTCGCCACCTCTCTCGATTTACAACAAACCAGCCAGTACCTGTTATCAGAGACGGTCGAACTCACCGACGCTGCCGGTGCCTTGCTCTGGATGGTGGAGGATGAAACCAAAGAATTGATCTGTCAGACTGTTTTCCCACCCGACCTACCCACCCAAACGCTCCCGTTGCATTTGCCCATCGAACAAGAAAGCATCGTCGGTTGGGTGGCCAAAACTGATGAAAGCGCCCTCGTTCCTGTCGCCCAGGAGGACCTGCGGTTTGCCGGAGAGAAAGAACTGCCCGCCAACTTACACACCGCCTCGCTCCTGGTCGTGCCGTTGCGCGCCCAGGAACAAGTGATCGGCGTACTGGAAATCATCGCTCAACCCGGCAACGAGTTCCAGACTGATGACTTGATCTTGGTCGAAACTATCGGGACCTCTGCCGGCCTCGCGATTTCCAACGCCCGCCTGTACAGCCAGGCTCAGCAAGAGATCGCCGAGCGTCGTCAGGCCGAAGAAGCCCTGCGCCGTTCCGAGGAGCAGTACCGCTATCTGGTCGAGAACGCCAATGAAGGCATCGGCGTTATTCAGGGAGATAGATTCCAACTGATCAACCCATATTTAACAAACATCACCGGTTACACGGAAGAGGAAATTCTATCTCTGCCCTTCGTCACATACATCCACCCGGACGACCGAGAGATGGTAATTCAAAGATACACCGCCCGTTTGCAAGGGCTGGAAGTTCCCGACCAATATGAATTTCGCATTATACGCCGTGACGGTCAAACCCGCTGGGTTGAGATGAAAGCTGTCCTCATCAAGTGGAAATACGAACCGGCCACCCTGATTTTCCTCTCCGACATCACCGACCGCAAGTTTACCGAGATCGCATTGGAACGCGCCCATGAAGAGCTGGCCATCTACACCGACCATCTGGAGCGGCGGACCGCCCAGCTCCAGGTTGGCGCCGAGGTAGCTCGGGAGGCCGCTACCATCCGGGACGTTCAGCAACTCCTGAACACAGCAGTACGCCTAATCTCCGAACGATTCGGCTTTTACCACGCCGGTATCTTTCTAATCGACGAGCAAGGCCAGTATGCGATTCTGCGCGCCGCCTCTTCAGAGGGAGGACAACGGATGCTGGCCCGGCGGCACAAACTCGAAGTTGGGAAAACGGGAATCGTGGGGCATGTGGCCGCGACAGGCGAGCCCCGTATCGCCCTGGATGTAGGCACAGACGCAGTCCACTTTGCCAACCCCGATTTGCCAGACACCCGCTCTGAGATGGGGCTACCCCTCAAAATACACGGAACAGTCATCGGCGTTCTGGATGTGCAGGACGTCCACGAGGCTGCCTTCAGTGAAGATGACATTGCCATACTTCAAACCCTGGCCGATCAGTTGGCCGTCGCGATTGACAATGCTCGTCTACTACAAAGAAACGAGATCCAAATCCGTGAGTTGGAAATGCTCTACGGTGAATACAGCACCAGAGCATGGTACAGCTTGACCACAACCGACCGGCCGCAGGCATACCTTTACGACCGCATTGACGTGATGCCAACCGAGTCCATCCCCGTGCCCGGCATTGATCAAGCCCTGACGCGTGGGGAAACTGTCGCCATGGTCGCGCCCGAAACGGAAGAACGCGCCCTGATCACGCCCCTCAAACTCCACAACCGTGTTATCGGCACGCTGGGCGTCCTGGAGCAAGATGGTGGGCGCCACTGGAGCCCCAGCGAGGTGGCTCTGATCGAAGCTGTGGGAGAACAGGTTGCCCTGGCGCTGGAAGACGCTCAACACTTTGCCGAAACTCAGCGTTCGGCCCAACAGATGCGCGTCTTGAACGAACTGGGACAGTCCCTCACCACCCATTTGAACATTCAGGAAGTCATAGAAGAGACGTACCAGGGCACATCGCGCTTGCTAGACACAAGCAACTTCTACGTTGCGCTCTACGACCCAGAAAAAGAAATCGTCTCTTTCCCGCTTGCCATCGAACATGGTCAACCGGTGAAATGGAACTCCCGTCAGATGGGCAACGGCTTGACCGAGTATATCATCCGAACCCAAGAACCCCTGTTGATCCGCGGGAATATGGAAGAAGAATTAACCAAGCGCGGGATCGACTCCATCGGCACTGTTTCTCTCTCCTGGATGGGCACCCCAATGATAGTCGCCAATCAGGTGTTAGGCATCATCGCTGTACAGAATTACACCACGCCCAACGCATACGACCAACGTGACCTGGATCTGCTATCGGCCATCGCCAGCCAGACCGCCATTGCCTTGCAAAATGCACGCTTGTTCGAACAGGTTCAGCGTCAGGCCCAACGCGAACATCAGATATACGAGATTACTTCCCGAATTCGCCGCTCGCCGGATATCAAACATATCTTGAAAACCACCGTGTCCGAATTGGCCCAGGCGCTCCAGGTGGATCGGGCCATTGTGCGGTTGACCACCAAAGAGGAACTCCAGGAGCAAAAAGGAGACGGAGATGGCTACTCTCCCGATCCCACCAC
>CAZXVB010000001.1:34434-41171 GCA_964643875.1 uncultured Anaerolineales bacterium
ACTTGAAATGGAGTGAGATATGAAATTCTCAATCCCAATCCAAATCCAAATGCCAACGCCAGAACAACTCCCCCAAGCACTCATCATCCCCAAAGATGATGTAATGTCAGTTCGAGAGTTGTTGCCCACACTATTGCAAACTACGATTATACTATGTACAGCGATCCCCATTGCCCTCGCCGTCGGGAATGTGACAACACTATGGTTGGGCATAAACATCCTGGTCAGTGTCGCCGTAATCAGTATCTTGGCCCGACTCAACCAGATGCTACGCGAGAGAAAAGACCAGAAAGCGACCTCCTGGGTCACAAGCCTGTTTCTGCTGACCGTCACCCTATACATCACCTTGATCCCACAACCAGGATCTCTCGTGAGCGGCTCCTTTGTCGCCCTCTACGCACTCCCTATCATTGGTGCCACACTGCTCATCACACCAATCGCCGGCCTGATTATCGGAGGAACCGCTACGGCCGCCTTTGCAATTCGGCTCCTGCTGACCCTTCTCTTCCTGAAACTCACGACATCCGTAACGACCATCCTACTCACTCTCTCCTTTCCTCTCGCCGTTGCCGGCATCGGTTGGTACCTGAGCCATCCCCACCTCCAAACCCGGGAAAGACTCCGTCGCTACATCGAACAACGACAAACCAGCATTGAGATTGGGCGGATCGTCAGCGGCACCACTATGAATGTTACGACCGTTGCCCAACAGACAGCCCAATTGATTCAGGAGGCATTCGGTTATTACCATGTCGGCGTCTTTGTGCTCGATCCTAAAGATAAAAGCATCGGTGTACTGACCGGCATGGCCGGTCAAGCGATGTCCGGACAGACCACTGTGGGGTTCCGCGCTCCTCGTACTGGCTTCTCCGTAGTCGCCTACGCGATGAATCAAAAACGAAGCCAGATCGTGACCACCTGGGAAGAACACAGAACGCTCCAGGGCCATCCAATTCAGTTCACATACGAGCGACTACCTACACGGGTCGAACTGGCCATCCCACTGATCGCCGGTGACCAGGTTTTCGGCGCCCTGGATATCCACAGTATCGAAGTGTCGGCTTTTCCAGAAGAAGAGGTTCGAGTCCTGGAAGGCGTAGCCGGCAACATTGCCAACGCCTTGCGGACATCCCAACTGTTCCAAGAAGTTCAACAGGGTTATCAAGAACTGAGCACGCTCTACACACAAGCCGAACGTCGTGCCCGCTATTTGGAGATCACCGCCAGGTTATCCAGCGCGATCAGTTCATTGCGAGAGCCACAAGACCTCCTCAACCAAGTTGTCCACCTCATCAGCGACGGATTTGGATTCTACCATACCGGCATTTTCCTGATAGACGAAACACGAGAATGGGCTGTCCTGGTAGCCGCCAACAGCGAAGGAGGACAGCGAATGTTGGCCCGGGGGCACAGACTACGCATCGGTGAGGAGGGATTCGTTGGACAAACTACACACACCGGTCAACCGTACATCGGACTAGACGTGGGAAAAGATGCAACGCACTTCGCCAACCCGGATTTGCCGGACACCCGCTCCGAGATCACTCTGCCGCTGAAAGTAGCAGATCAAGTCATCGGAGCCTTGGACGTCCAAAGCACCCAAGAGGCTGCTTTTTCAGAAGAGGATACCGCCGTGCTACAGGCGTTAGCCGACCAGATCGCCATCGCGATCGAAAACGCCCGTCTATTCCAGCAAACCCAGGAAGCTCTGGAAGAGACACGCGCCTTGCAACGGTATTACGTGAGCAAACAATGGCAGCAAATCACCAGACGTTCCCCGGCCGACTTGATGGCCGAACACTACAGTCTGGGAACCCCTCGATTGGAGACGACATTGACCACGGAGATGAAGATGGCCTTGGAACAAGAACGGCCCATTGTCGTCTCCGGCACACAAAACCTGCCCATAGGCAGCGGGGCGGATGGATCAAATGGCTCAAACAGCGAATCATCTCCCATCTCTGCCCTGGCCGTCCCTATCAAACTCCAGGATGCCGTAATAGGCGTGTTGAGCTTACAAGAGCTGGATGAGGAGCGGGAGTGGAGCACCGACGAGATTGCAATGGCTACTGCCGTTGCCGATCAGCTAGCGTTGGCGCTGGAAAACGCCCGCCTGGTCGAAGAAACACAACGCCGGGCCGCCCAACTGGCCGCGGCAGCCGAAGTTGCCCGTGATGCCACCGCCATCCTGGACGTGGATCAACTTCTAAACGAGACAGTACACCTCATTTCCGAACAATTCGGCTACTACCACGCCGGCGTTTTCCTGATGGACGAGGCCAACGAGTATGCTGTCCTACGAGCGGCTTCCTCCGAGAGGGGGAAACAGATGCTGGCGCGAGGTCACAAACTGCGGATCGGTAAAGTTGGTATCGTCGGTCGTGTGGCAGCGACCGGCGAGCCCCATATCGCGCTGGATGTCGGCCAGGATGCCGTGCATTTCGCCAATCCGGACCTACCAGACACCCGTTCCGAGATGGGTCTCCCGCTCAGGGTACGCGATCAAGTCATTGGAGTGCTCGATGTCCAATCCACCCACGAAGCGGCGTTTTCTGAAGAGAACGTCTCCGTCCTGCAAACGCTCGCTGACCAGTTGGCAGCGGCCATTGCCAACGCCCGCCTTTTCGAAAGCGTCCGAGCAGAGGCCGCCCGCCGCGCCCTCATCAACGAAGTTCAACAAGCAGCTACTACATCCCTTGACCCCCGTGAATTGCTCCATAAGGCCGGAGAGGTGATCTCGCGCCGTTTGGAGTATCCTTCTGCCGTTCTTCTTTGGGATGAAGAAAGCTCCGCATTCATTCCGGTTGCCGTCCACGATAAAGCGGGTGATGACATCCCTCTCCCCCAAGACCTACGGCTCACCCGCGCCTTCATCCCTTCCCTTTTCTCCACTATGGTAGAGGAACTGCGCCCCACCGTTCTCGAAACCCAAAGCCATCATCTCCCCCCTATGGCAGCGAAGATGGCCAAACAAATTGGGTTCCAAGCCGCTGTGGGGTTTCCGCTGGAGGCGCGGGGTCATCTGTTGGGGTTACTGATCATAGGACAACCGCCCAATTTCCCCGCGATGGATATGGAGTTCGCCGAGATTGTGGCAAGAAACTTGAGTGTAGCCCTCGACAATGCCAATCTCTACCAGCAGGCCCTGGAAACCGCCAAACGCCTGCGGGAAATGGATAAACTCAAGAGTCAATTCCTGGCCAATATGTCCCACGAGCTACGCACCCCTCTCAACTCGATCATCGGCTTCTCGCGGGTGATCCTCAAAGGCATTGACGGGCCACTCACAGATATGCAACGAGCCGACCTGGAAGCCGTATACAACAGTGGGCAGCACCTGCTGGGGCTGATCAACAGCATCCTGGATATCTCCAAGATCCAGGCCGGTAAGATGGAACTCTCCATCGAAGATACCGACATCGGCGACATCATCCGCGTCGTGTTATCTACCGCCGTCGCTCTGGTCAAAGAAAAACCAATTGATCTCCAACAAGTGATTCCAGACGACCTGCCCATCATCCAGGCCGACCCAGCCCGCATCCGTCAGGTGCTTCTCAACCTGGTGGGAAACGCCGCTAAATTCACCGAGGAAGGCTACATCCGCATAGAAGCTCAGGCCACACCCACAGAAGTAATCCTCACCGTCTCTGACACAGGCATTGGCATTCCAGAGGACAAACTGGACACGATCTTCGAGGAATTCACCCAGGTGGACGGCTCCAGCACCCGGCGGGCCGGAGGAACTGGACTGGGGCTGGCCATTACCCGCCACTTCATCGAAATGCACGGTGGACGCATTTGGGTAGAAAGCACCTTGGGTGAAGGTTCCAACTTCCATGTTGCCCTCCCCATCGCCGGTCCGTCAGCGCCCACAGAAGAGGAGGAAAAAGAGGAATCGGAAGAGGCGCAGGCGCCCACTCCAATGGCCGAAGAAGTCCATGTGGAACCGGAACCGACAGGGAAACCAGAAACCGAGCCGGAGGAACCGGAGGAACCAGAGGCGCCGGAGAAGCTAGCAGAAGAGCCAAGTGAGAGCGATAAGGAAAGCCAGCGCACGGTGCTGTGTGTGGATGACGATGAAGGCGTCATCATGCTCTTCCGTCGTTATCTGGGCAAACAGGGCTATCGAGTCATTGGACTGACCAATGGCAACCTCACACTGGAAAAAGCCCGCCAACTGCACCCCTTCGCCATCACACTCGATATTATGATGCCCGATCGGGACGGATGGCAGGTCATCCAGGATCTGAAAAACGACCCGGAAACTCGACACATCCCGGTCATCATCTGTACCATCGTCGGTGAGGAAGGCGTCCAAAAAGGCCTCAGTATGGGGGCATCCGACTATCTTCTCAAACCCATCCTGGAGGATGATTTGCTCGGCTCCCTCAACCGCCTGGAAAGAGGTACCGGGCCACACCGGATTCTGATCGTAGATGACCAGGAAGAAGATCGAAATCTCTTACGGCGCATCATCGAAAGTCAACCGGAATACGAGGTGGTCGAAGCAACTGGCGGTCAGGAAGCCATCAACCTGGTCCACCAGATTAAGCCGGCGATCATCATTCTCGACCTGATGATGCCTGAAGTAGATGGCTTCGCCGTTTTGGAGGCCGTCAAATCCAATCGAGAGACCCGATCCATCCCCATCATCGTTGTCACGGCCAAGGAGTTGACCATCGAAGAACGAGAACGTCTCAACCAGGGCGTGGCCTCTCTCCTTGAAAAAGGAATTTTCCAGCAACAAGAGCTTCTGGCCGATGTCGCCGCAGCTCTGCAACGGATTGCTACACAGTGATCCGCAAAACCAACCGGGCGGGTATCACATCCGATTGTAAGAGAGGAAGGCAGACAATGAAAGAACCATTTCAACACCAAGTATGGCTCGAATGCGCTCGATGCCAATACCGTACCCCATTCACCCACCCCCTGACAGCTTGCCCAAAATGTGGCCATGAATGGTTGGATGCCCGCTACGACTATGATGTAGTCCGCAGTCAATGGCCGACTGCCCTGTGGGGGCGGCCATTCGATATGTGGCGCTATCGGGAACTCCTCCCCCTGCGCGACGACACCTACAAAGTCACTATGGGGGAGGGAGGTACGCCCCTGCTCCCGGCCACCAATTTGGGGTTGATGCTCGGCTGTCCTCACATCTACTTCAAAGACGAGCGCCAGGGGCCAACCGGCTCGTTCAAGGACCGCCAGGCCTCGATGGCGATTTCAATGATGAAGGAACAAGAAATCACCGAGGCTGTAGTGGCCTCAACCGGAAACGTTGCCATTTCTTACTCTGCCTACTCTGCTCTGGCAGGGATCAAAATGTGGACCTTTCTCACCAGCCTGGTTCCCTCCGAGAAAATGCAAGAAGTAGCCCTGTACGGTAGCGAAGTGGTCAAAGTCACCGCTACGTACGATCAAACCAAAAAAGTGGCCGCCGATTTTGCAGCTCGTAAAGGTATCTTCGTCGATCGCGGCATCCGCGGGATTGCGGCCCGCGAATCAATGAAGACCCTGGCTTTCGAGATTGCCGAACAGCTCTCTCAACAAATCGGCCCGGGAAAAACTCCCTGGCGCGCACCCGATTGGTACTTCCAATCCGTCAGTGGAGGAATGGGGCCGGTCGGCGTCTGGAAAGCCTTCGAGGAAATGAAGCTACTGGGCTTAGTTGACCGCATGCCCAAACTAGCATGCATCCAGGCCGCTGGCTGTGCCCCAATGGTGCACTCGTTCAACAAGGGGCTAGACGAGGCGGAACCAGTGCTCAACCCCCAGACCCGGGTCATTACCATCGCCACAGGCAACCCTGGGCCAGCCTACAGTTACCTGGCGCGGGTCATCCGCCAATACGGTGGCGCATTCGAAATGGTCACCGATGAAGAAACCTTCCGGGCAATGCACGTTATGGCTAAGTTGGACGGTGTCTCGATGGAACCGGCGGCCGCCACAGCTTTCGCCGGCGTCTTCAAACTCTTGAACAAAGGTATCGTCAAACGGGATGAGATCATTGTCGTCAACTGTTCCGGCCACACCTTCCCGGTCGAAAAGCACCTCCTGGGTGACGAATGGGCCCGCACCGTCGAAGTGCCTGAGCCAGAGTATGTCCCGGCAACCGCTCCCACCGAGGGATTGCTCGGCTCACTGGGGCAACTGGACGGACGGGTACGACGCATCGCCATCATCGAAGACGACCCCCAGGCCCGGTTACTCCTCCGGCGTATTCTACAAACACGAGGAGAATACTACATCATCGAAGCCGAAGATGGTCTCAGCGGCCTGGAAGCGGTGCGTCGTGAGCGACCGGATGTGATCTTGATGGACCTGATGATGCCCGGTATGGACGGCTTTGCATTGTTGGACGCACTCAAAGAAGACGAACGCATCAGTGACATCCCGATTATCGTGGTTTCTGCCAAAGAGTTGACCAATGCCGAACGGGAACGGCTCCGCGGGCAGATCGACAAACTGATGCAAAAGGGTGATTTCACCGACGAGGAGCTATTGGAGGAAATTTTGAAACGGGCTGCGTAGAGGCAATCAGAGACGCCCCTTCCGACCATACCGCCGGCCTGTTACTTGTATCTCTCCCGATTTGCGCTAAAATTACCGGGCATTTGTATCCACAAGACGAATGGCACAACCTGCAGGAGGGTAGATTGAGCAGGTACGTTGAGCCAGTACTTAGCTTGACAATGGCACATTCGCTTAATGACGCCGGATTTGCCCCTTAACGTTGG
>CAZXVB010000002.1:0-25853 GCA_964643875.1 uncultured Anaerolineales bacterium
GAGGGCTTGCAGCCAAGCGTCCACCTGCGTGGGCGCGCCTGTCCACGCAGGTGGATAGCCAGTTTTAGCTCCTCAGGCGCGGTCTAAACCGTCGGTCTGAGAGTAACAATGCTTGAGAATTTCGGTGGGTGGAAATCCGCAGAATCCGTATCATCCGCGTTCCACCCTGGCTATGTCTGGGTAGATACGCGGTCAGTTTAGCCAAAGGAGGATCAAACAATGAGCAAGAAGAGCAAGAAAAGCAAGAAGAGCATAAAACCCAGGAGAGTGTCCTCTACCTCACACATAGGGGGAAAAAAGACGGAAATTTCCCGCCGCCCCACCTCCCATCAGAGCGTAGGCGGAGCGAGAAAGGGGAAAAAGCCAATTGGCACCAGCAGTGAACAGCCGACGCCAGCCCCTACATCCTTGGGAGTAGCTGGCGCGGTCGGAGCAACCGCCGCAGTCGGGGCAGCCGCCGAAGAAGCGCGCCAGGCCCGGCTAAACCAACTCCAATCCCAGTTCAGCGACTTGCAAAACGAAATGGCACTGACCAGTTCGAACGCCGAACTGGCGGAGATGGAGACTACACTCTCATTGATGCCCACCGAATTGGCAGAATTGCGCACACGAGGATACGTCTTCCGCAGCTTCCTGGAAAACAAGATCGCCGTGTTGAGCGAAAAATGGACCCAGATGCAGAACCGCGTAACCACGGAAGTCACACGCCATCAGCGAGAATTGCAGCGGGACGCCGACGCGGCCGAACGAGCGCTCCAGGCCGCTTGGAGTGGATCGTCCACGCAGATTAGCCAGGCCGAGGGCACCATCCAAACGCTGGAAAGCAAAGTGCGAGCAGCGCAATCGGCCATCTCTGCTATTTACGCCCCATTGAAAAGCAACATCTACCAGACCAAACAGCAGATCGAAGAAATCAAACAGCTGCTCGACTGGATAGACGAAGCCAGCTTTGGCCTCCACCCGGCCGAAGACCCCGTCGCGGCCTGTCGCGCTCAGTACCTGGAACGGGAAGACGAAGGGCCGGAAGGCATCCTCTTCCTCACCGATGAACGACTGATCTTCGAACGCAAAGAGGAAGTCGCTACCAAAAAGATTCTGTTCATCACCACTGAAAAAGAGATGGTACAGGAGATGATCTTCGAGGTCCCAATCGGCCAGATAGACGAGATGAAAGCCAGCGATCAACGCAAGTTTCTGCGCCGCAAGGAGATTCTGGAACTGTTTTTCGCACCGGAGGCAGACCTGAGCGGCGCAACCCTCCGCCTGATCAACGCAGACAATGAAGATTGGGTCACTCTGATCGGTCGGGTCAAATCCGGGGAGATCGCCAAAGAACGTACCGCTCCCAAAGATGAGGAAGTTATGGAAGCCATCAGCGAAGCCCCCACCAAGTGTCCCACGTGCGGCGCGACCCTATCCACGGAGATTGTACGCGGTATGCGAGAGATCACCTGCGAGTACTGCGGCACCGTGATCCGTCTGTAGCTTCGCCCGATCATCCCGCAGGTTCGGACGCGGTTTGGGGTCACTTTGTTGCAACCCCGATGACAGGTATACGCTTGTAGTAGGCGCTTCAGCGCACTTTCCGCAATGCAACGATATGGAACTCTTGAAGCAAGTACGGCAAACGATAGCCCATCACCATCTACTGGAGACCGGCGCACGCCTGGTGGTGGGGGTTTCCGGAGGGCCGGACTCGCTATGCTTGTTGCACGTGTTGAGACGCTTGCAGCCCGTCTATCGCCTGGAACTACACGTGGCGCACCTCCACCACGGCGCACGGGGAGCAGATGCTGACGCCGATGCGGAGTTCGTGGCCACGTTGGCGCGAGAATGGGAACTGCCGGTCACGGTAAAGCGGGAAGACGTCCCCACCCTGGCCAAAGTCCACCGGCTGGCATTCGAGGAAGCTGCCCGACGGGCACGATATGCCTTCCTGGCGCGGTTAGCTGCTGAAATCGGCGCCTCTCGGATCGCCGTAGGGCACAACGCCGATGATCAAGCAGAGACGGTGCTCATGCACCTACTGCGAGGGGCCGGCCTGGCCGGACTGCGGGGGATGCGGCCCCTCACCCCATTGACGGACTATCGGTTGCTGGCACCTCTTTTAACCCGTCCGCTTCCCGCCCTGACGATCATCCGCCCACTGCTGGACACGTCCCGGTCGGACATCGAGCAGTATTGCGCCCATTACGGCCTCTCGCCGCGTTTCGACCGTTCCAACCTGGATACGACCTACTTCCGTAACCGTTTGCGCCATGAGTTACTGCCTCTGTTGGAGGCCTGCACTCCTCACATCCGCCAACGTCTCTGTCACACTGCGGCCGTCCTGGCCGCCGACTACGACCTGTTGGTCGAACTCCGGGATCAGGCCTGGGATACTGTCGTGCGGACAGCCAACGAGACGAGCATCACGTTCGACCGTCAACGGTGGCGGACATTGCCGGTCGCGCTCCAGCGGATGTTGCTCCGACAGGCAGCCTACCGCCTGCGGCATTCGCTACGCGACGTGGATTTCGTCCACGTGGAACAAGCCCGCCGCATCGCAATCGAGGGTCAAACCGGCGCACAAGCAATCTTGCCTATGGGACTGGCGTTGACTGTGGAATACGAGACGCTCACTATGGGCGATGCGGAGGCCCCCACCCCATTGCCGGATGACCAGGAGCCTCTGCTGCACAGTCGGGACTCACTGCCGGTTGCCGTGCCGGGCACAACGTCCCTGCCGGGATCGCCCTGGATACTGCAAACCGAGATCCAGCCCCGGAACGAAATCCAACAGGACATCACCCGACCAGGCCCCTGGGAGGCATTTCTGGATATGGATCGCATAGCACTGCCTCTCGCACTCCGCACCCGCCGACCGGGGGATCGCTTTTGCCCCCAGGGGATGGACGGCCACACCGTCAAGCTCAGCGCTTGGATGATCAACCGGAAGATTCCTCAAACCTGGCGCGACCGAATCCCTCTCCTGGTCAGCGAGGAGACGGGAGAGCGCATCGTTTGGGTCTGTGGACGGCAAATTTCTGAGGAGGTATGCATCACTGCCGACACCCAACAGGTTTTGCACCTCCTCTTTACTCAGCAGACCAATTATCATTGAGGAGCAACCTGTGACACGACCTGTAATCCTGGGGATCGACATCGGCGGCTCTGGCATCAAAGGGGCTCCAGTCCACACAGAAAAGGGCATCTTGCTGGCGAAACGATGCTACATTCCCACCCCCCAACCATCCACACCAGAAGCCGTAGCAAAAGTCGTGGCACAGATCGTGACCCATTTCGATTGGCAGGGGCCAATCGGCTGCACCTTCCCCGCCGTGGTCATCGAGGGCGCGATTCACAATGCCGCCAACGTGGACAAACGATGGATTGGAGTCAATGGAGAGACCTTCCTTTCTCAAGCCATTGGCTATCCGGTCCGTATGATCAACGATGCCGATGCGGCTGGCATTGCCGAGATGGAGTTCGGTGCCGGTCATCCATACCAGGGGGAAGGAGTCGTCTTCGTCCTGACGTTTGGAACCGGCATCGGCAGTGCTATCTTCGTCGCCGGGAGATTGCTCCCTAACGCCGAACTGGGGCATATGGAGATGCACGGTATGGACGCCGAACAATACGCCTCGGCCCGGGTGCGCACGGAAGAAAATCTATCGTGGGAAGTATGGGCCGGGCGTGTAGAGGAATTCTTACAACGGCTGGAACTCCTGTTTTCGCCGGACCTGTTCGTAATCGGTGGAGGAATCAGCAGAAATAGCGAGCTATTCTTGCCCCTGATCCACACACGTGCGCCGGCCGTGCCGGCCCAGCTATACAACGAAGCTGGAATCATCGGAGCAGCCTGGGCCGCTCGTTACATACAAGTGAATAAAGGCAATTAAATTCTGCCGGCTCCTATTCCAGCGCCTTGACCTCTTGCCACAACGATTCCAACTCCTCCATATCCAGATCCGTCATTTCAATCCCACGCTGCCGGACCGCCTGTTCTACCTCTCGGAAGCGCCGGGCGAAGCGGGCATTGGCCTGCCGCAACGCCGTCTCCGCGTCCAGGCCCAACCAACGGGCCCAATTGACTATCGCAAACAACAGATCCCCAATCTCTGCCTCGCGCGCCTCGGGCGTGGCGGCTGCCTGGACCTCGGCCAACTCTTCACGCACCTTGTCGGCCACCCCATTCAGGCTGGCCCAATCGAAGCCGAGGCGGGCCGCCCGGCGACTATACGCATCGGCCTGCTGTAATGCCGGCAGCGCCAGGGGAACCCCATCCAATACTGACCCAGTTCCCCCTTTCTCCTCCCGTTTCAGCTCCTCCCAACGTTGGAGCACTTCCGATGTCCCGTTCACCTCTCGCCCCCCCCACACATGGGGATGACGGTGCTTGAGTTTAGCATCAATGCCGGCGATCACATCCACCATCTTGAACTCACCGGCCTCAGTTGCAATCTGCACCTGCAACAACACCTGGAGCAGGAAATCCCCCAACTCCTCTCGCAACCCTGCGATATCATCAGCGTCAATCGCAGCAACGGCCTCGTATGCCTCCTCCAACAACCCCTGTCGCAAACTAGCGTGGGTCTGCTCGCGGTCCCAGGGGCAGCCCTGCGGGGAACGGAGGTGGGCCACGGTATCCTGCAAGCCCTCGAAACTGGTCCTCCCCGGTAAAGGCGGAACGTAGAGCGTAGTGAGATGAGCCATCTCGTCCGAATGGTCCAGCTCACAAAGTGGCAAGGTGACCAATCGCTCGTCGTCCGTTCCGGCGGCATGCACCAACGTGACCGTATAGTCATCAGGATACTGATTCATCAACGTTAGTTTGAGATCCCCGGCCAGCGCACGACTGTATACCTGGGCGATCAACGCCGGTCGGTCGGGGTTCAGCGGCGGGTGATCGCACAAAGCCAGTTCGATGGCGTCACAGATCTGCACGCCGGCCAACGCATCTATCCCCAAAGCGGTCAACGTCGGCTCCACGAAACTGAGACCGGCCACCAATTCCACTGTCTGACCGACCTCTCCGGCCCGCTCCAAAATCCGGATTACCGTCGCTTCCCCCACCAAGGGATGGCCCGGCACCCCATAGACGACTCCGGAGGGGCGCTCACCCAATTCGAGCACCCGAGAGACAATCGCCTCATAAACCTCCGAGAAACTGCCGGCTTCCTCATACAGAGCGTCGAAAGAATGCACAGCCAAGCGGTCTGGCAGTCCCGAAAGAACCGGATGGCGAGCTGTACGCAGCCAGATTTCATCGGCTGCCGTCAACACCTTCCAGGCGCGGCGGGTCAAGTCACGTGGATTCCCCGGCCCTAACCCAACGATGGTGATCTGTCCCATAGTCCCTCCCAATTGCAGAAAAGGGAAAAGGGGCAAGGCTCACAAACAGCCCTGCCCCTCCTGTCTCCGTACCCAATTCAAACCATGCGACTCAACGCTTGGTGTATTGCGGCGCCTTTCGGGCACGCTTCAGCCCCGGCTTCTTACGTTCCTTGGCGCGGGCATCTCGCGTCAGAAAACCACCCTTTCTCAACACCGGCCGTAAATCCGGGTCCACCTTCAGTAGCGCCCGCGCGATCCCCAACCGGACCGCTCCGGCCTGACCGGTCATCCCCCCACCCTTCACACGGACGCTGATATTGAAGCGGCTTTCCATATCCACGACCTTCAGCGGCTCTAGCGAGCAAAGCACATCGCTCTCACGGGCGAAATACTCACGTAACGGGCGGTCATTGATTACGATCTGCCCTTCTCCGTTCGGGAAAAGCCGCACGCGAGCAGTTGCCGTCTTCCGCCGTCCTACTGCTTCGTAATACTCCATCACACCTCTCTCCCCTATGCAAACTCTAACGGTTTCGGTTGTTGGGCCGCATGGGGATGTTCCGCCCCCACATAGACCTTCAGCTTCTTCAACATCCGGCGTCCCAGCCGGTTCTTCGGCAACATGCCCCGCACGGCATACGTGATGACCCGCTCAGGATGCTTTTTCAATTGCTCACGCAACGTGATCTCTTTCAGGCCACCGGGATAGCCAGAATGACGATAGTATTTCTTCTGGTCCAACTTACGCCCGGTCACGAATATCTTCTCGGCATTGATCACGATCACGTAGTCACCGGTATCCACCGCCGGGGAATAGATCGGCTTATGTTTTCCACGCAACACCCGAGCGATTTCCGTCGCCAGACGGCCCAACGTCTTACCGGTCGCATCCACCACGAACCACTCGCGCTGGACATCCCCTGGTCTGGTCACATACGTTTTTTCCACGATTTCGATACTCCCTATCAAAAGATCTAACGCCACACTCATTGCGGCATTACGCTGTTGCGCCATTCGCCACGCAACTCAATGTACAATGTACACTACTCAATACCGTACCGCCACCAGGCAAAGCCCTCTGGCCGGTGCTGTCGGGCCAGCCTGATCCCGATCGGCCTGGTGGAATCGGTACACGAAATCCGCCACACCGATCTTTCCCTGGCCAACTTGCACCAACGTCCCCACGATACTGCGCACCATGCGATAAAGAAACGCATTGGCCTCGATATCAAAGTACAACGTTGGGGGCGTACCACTCCACTCGGCCCGCAACACATGCCGGATCGTGACACGGCCCTTGGGTGGCTGCCCAAACGTGGCGAAATCGTGCTCACCGATCAACGCCCCGGCAGCTATCCGCATCGCCTCCAGGTTGAGCATCCACGGCACGTGCCAATGGTACTGCCGTCCCACCGGAGAGCGCACAGCCGCGTTGTACACCGTATACCGGTAATGCCGACTCCGGGCATCTCGACGCGGATGGAAGTCGTCCGGCGCAACGGACACCTCCTGGACGACGATGTCGGTGGGCAAGGTGGCATTCAACGCGCGTTGCAAAGCAACACTGCCGTGACACCAATGGGTATCGTAGGCGATCACCTGTCCCAGCGCATGCACACCGGCATCTGTCCGGCCAGCAGCCAGGATGGTCACGGACTCCTGCGTCACCTGGGCAATCGCGGCTTCCAATGCCTCTTGCACCGTCGGCGCGTTGCGCTGACGTTGGAAGCCGTGATAATTCGTTCCATCGTAGGCGACGACCGCCCGCACCCGCATACCGATTGCGGCCTTACGATTCCACCAATTCTAAATAAACCATCGGCGCGGCGTCTCCTCGGCGTGGCCCGACCTTGTAGAGACGTGTGTAGCCACCGGGTCGATCCGCATACCGCGGCGCGATCTCAGTAAACAACTTATCCAATACATCAACAACGGTACCGTCAGGCTCTGTGACCCACCGGTTGATTCGCCCGGCGACCAACCGACGTACATGCACGCCCCGGGCCGGGTCTTCCTGCTCAGCAGCCAAACCCCGCTTTGCCAAAGTGATCAATTTTTCAGCCTGACTCCGAATCGCTTTGGCCTTTGCCTCGGTCGTCTCGATTCGCTCGTGATGGAACAACGCCGTTACGAGGTTACGACGGAGCGCCGTGCGATGACCGCGGGAGCGATTCAATTTTTTCCCTGCGACGCGATGCCGCATCACGCACCTCCTGCCATACCTGGTATCCCCTCGAGGAACCCGGCCTCTTGGAGTTTCTCATACAACTCATCCAACGATTTCTGTCCGAAATTTCGGATGGACAACAATGTATCCGGGCCAACCATCAGCATTTCCACTATCTCTCCGACGCTGGTAATGCCGGTACGACGGAGAGAATTGAAGACCCGCACACTCAGGTCGAGTTGCTCGATAGGGGTATCATACAACTTGCTCGGCAACCCCTCCTCCTCCTGTGCCGGTTCCACCTCTTCCTCTTCCAGGGTCATACCGGCGATCAAGCGCAAGTGAGTCACTAAAATCAACGCCGCCTCTTTGATGGCATCCAGCGGAGCGACCCGACCGTCACTCCAAATCTCCATCGTCAGGCGATCATAATTGGTGCGTTGCCCCACCCGCGCCCGGTCCACGTGGAATGCTACCCGACGGATTGGGCTGAAAATCGCATCCACCGGCAGCTCACCAATGGGCATACGCCCACGATTGTTGGAAGGTAAGTATCCTCGCCCCTGTTCCACGGAAAACTCGATATCCAAATCAACATCAGAAGAATCTGCCGTGAAAAGATACAAATCGGGATTCAAGATTTCGATTTCCGGCGGTGCCTGGATATCTCCGGCCGTGACTGTTCCCTCGCTCCGTACCTGAAGGAACATCCGCATCGGATCTTCCCCTTCCATCGTCAACCGCAATTGTTTGATCTGGAGCAAGAACTGAACCACGTCCTCACGCACACCGGGAATTGTTGTGAACTCGTGGGACACATCGGAGATGCGCACCGAAGTCACAGCCGCGCCGGACAACGCCGATAACAACACACGGCGAAGTGCATTCCCCAGAGTGGTTCCAAACCCGCTCTCCAGAGGGCCAATGATGAACCGGCCATACATTTGGGAAATCGCATCCGTCTCAATTTTAGGCAATACTTGTACTGACAACCGTCGCCTCCTATGTGCACTTAGGACTATGGTGAAGCAAACGCATAGAACTGCTCCCCCAGAACCAGCCCAGAAGCGAGACGTCCGATATCCCGCTAACGCGAATAGTACTCAACAACCAACTGCTCGTTGATGTCCGCCCCCACATCATCCCGAGTGGGCAGATTCAAGACACGCGCCTTCCAGCCACTCACATCCAGGCTCAACCAACCCGGCACGCTGCTCGCGTCCAAATCCTGCATACGCTCTTTGAAGTAGGGACGTTTACGGCTTCCCTCTCGCACTTCGATCACATCCTGCGGCCGAACGAGGAGAGAGGGCGTATTGGTACGATATCCATTAACGACAAAATGACCATGCTGCACTAACTGACGGGCTTGCGCCCGTGAATCTGCTAACCCCAGCCGATAGATCACATTGTCCAACCGACTTTCCAGAATGATTAACAGGTTCTCACCCGCCATACCTGGGCGACGCTCAGCCTCTCGGAAGTACCGTCGGAATTGTCGCTCCAGGACCCCATAGATCCGTCGCACCTTCTGTTTTTCCCGCAACTGGCGCGAATAGTCCGACATGCGCTTCCGTCGGAACTGGGCCAACCGGCCATGGTCTCCCGGCGGATATCCTCTTTCTTTCTCGAACGGGCACTTAGGAGAGCTGCAACGCGCCCCTTTCAGAAACAACTTTTCCCCTTCACGGCGGCATAGTTTACAAACAGGGCCGGTATATCTGGCCATGACATTCCTCCCTCCAGGTCAAACCCGACGTCGCTTCGGTGGACGACACCCATTGTGTGGGATCGGCGTCACATCTGTGATCGAACGCACTCGCAGGCCAGCAGCCTGTAACGAACGAATCGCCGCCTCACGGCCAGGGCCAGGGCCTTTAACAAACACATCCACTTCGAGCATCCCGTTGTCCTGTGCGTCCTTGGCAGCTTTTTGAGCTGCTTGTCGGGCAGCAAAAGGCGTGCTCTTGCGGGAGCCTTTGAAACCGACCGCGCCACCACTCGACCAGGTAATCACATTCCCTTGTCGGTCGGTGATCGTCACAATGGTGTTGTTGAATGTCGCGTGGATATGTGCCTGACCACGCGGCACATTCTTCTTCACTCGACGCCCGCCCCGTGTGCGGCGTCCCGACTGTTTCGCTTGTGCCATACTTCCTCCTACACCTGCTCAAGGCTGATGAAGCCATTGCCGGAGCAACACGTTTACTTTTACTTCTTCTTGGCTCCCCGCCGACGCCCACGGCCGGCGACCGTCTTCCGAGGTCCCCGCTTGGTACGAGCGTTCGTCCGGGTACGCTGACCGTGCACAGGCAGGTTACGACGATGACGCAATCCTCGATAACAACCAATGTCCATCAAGCGACGGATGTTCATCTGCACCTCCCGGCGCAGATCTCCCTCGACCCGATATTCTCGATCAATGACCTCTCGCAAGGTCGCGATTTCCGTTTCGGTCAAGTCTCGAACCCGCTTATCCGGGTTCACACCGCTTTTCTGCAAAATCTCATTACTCAGCGCACGGCCAATGCCGTAAATATATGTTAAACCGATCTCGACTCGCTTGTTCCGGGGCAGATCCACCCCCGCAATACGTGCCATCGCTTCCTCCGATCAACTCAGCCTTGTCGCTGCTTATGCTTGGGATTCTCACAGATCACTCGCACGACGCCCCGCCGACGAATAATCTTACACTTCGGACAAATACGTTTTACGGACGGAGAGACTTTCATTTTGACACCTCACTTGATAAATCCTTCATAATGCCGCATCAGAAGCTGGGCTTCCAACTGCCGCATCGTATCCACAACTACCCCCACGACGATCAGTAACCCCGAAGAAGTGATCAACAAGACACGAGTCTGCATAAACAGGTCCACGATGTAGGGCAGCACAGCCACAGCCCCAAGGAACAAAGCCCCCACCAGCGTGATTCGCCGATAGACCGTGTTGATGTAATCCGCCGTCTTCTTACCCGGCCGGATACCGGGGATGAACCCACCCTGCCGCTGCAACACTTCTGGCAAGTTCTGCTGCTGAACCATCACATCGGTATAGAAGTAGGTAAACCCTACCACAGTGACAAAGTACAGCAACCCGTACCACGGATTCTGGCCGCCCATGAAATTCATCACTCCCAGAGCAAACTTCGACACCGAGGCGTTCTCCGTATTCACGAAGAACTGGGCGATCACTGCCGGGAACGTCAGAAAAGATTGGGCGAAGATCAACGGGATCATCCCGGCTGTGTTGACCCGCAAGGGGATGTGTGTCGCACCACCGGCATACATCTTGATCCCTCGCACCCGCTTACCATACTGAACCGGGATGCGTCGCTCGCCTTCCTGCACCACCACGATGACAAATATCGTGACGGCCATAATGAGCAACACGATACCGACCATCAACACCCCCATGCCGGCGCCGCCAGCCCCCTTACTCTGAGCCTGAATCCACACCCGCTGGAGGTTCTGCGGAATACGTGCCACGATTCCACTGAAGATAATCAACGAGAGGCCGTTCCCGATCCCCTGCTCGGTGATCAAATCACCCAACCAGATAGCAAACATCGTCCCGGCCGTCATTGCAAACAGGACTGCAATGGTTGGCAGGATGTTTTCCGCCGGGCTGAACCCAAAGTTCGGCAACACCGGCGCTCCACCCGTCCCAGCGCTGTAGATGCGGGCCTGTCCAAAGGCCTGCAACAACCCCAGCGGAATAGCCAGGTAGTACGTCCACTGATTGATCTTGCGCTGGCCAGCCTCCCCCTCCTCAGCAACCCGCTGCAAGGCCGGAAAGATCGGAATCAACAATTGCAGGATGATTTGGGCCGTGATGTACGGATAGACGCCATTAGCCATCACCGAAAAATTCGCAACCGCCCCGCCAGAAAGGAGATCCAACAAGTTAAAGAGCTGGCTCGCACCGCCGGTGCCGGCCAACAGTTGCCTCAATGCTTCCTGATCCACACCGGGAACCGGCACGTGGGAAGCCAAACGATAGATAATCAATATCAGCAGGGTATAAAATAACTTGCGCCGCAAATCGGGCAACACAAACGCATTCCGCAGGGCTTGAATCATCGGCTACACTCCCAATCGTTCCCCATCGTTATGACATCGTCAACGGATACGCTATCGAGTACGGTACCCACCGCGTCGCCAGGGCAGTTCCTCCACCGTTCCGCCGGCCGCCTCGATCTTTTCCCGCGCACTGGCCGAGAAACGATGCGCCTTGACCGTCAACGAATGGGTGATCTCCCCCCGCCCAAGAATCGCGACCAATTCTTCCGCTCGCTTGATGATCCCGGCCGCTACCAAGGCTTCTGGTGTGACCTCACTCCCTTCTGGGAACACCGCCAGGCGCTCCAGATTTACCGGTGTGAAACGCACCCGCCATGGATCGCGGAACCCTACACCGCGCACAAAGGGGAGCTTCCGCACCAGAGGTAACTGCCCCCCCTCGAAATAGGGACGCACCCCTCCACCGCTCCGGGCGTTCTGCCCCTTGGTCCCTCGCCCGGCCGTTTTCCCCTGACCGGCAGCGATACCACGGCCAACCCGTTTCCGCTTTTTCACCGCCCCAGGAGCGGGCTGCAAATCATGTAATTTCACTGCCTACCTCCCCCGTTATCCAACTTCTTCCACCGTGATCAGGTGGCCGATCTTTTTCAACATCCCCCGAATATCCGGCGAATCCGCATGTTCTACCGTCTGATTCAAGCGCCGCAGTCCCAACGCTCGTACCGTACGCTTCTGTCGTTCCGAGTAACCAATGGGACTTTTAACCAAAGTGATACGCAATCTACCCGATTGACCCCTGGCATTCGTATTGGCACTCATTTCCCTCGCCTCCAGAAAGGCGTCACCTTGATCTCCTGGACCCCTCGTTCGCGGGCCACGTCTTCGACACGCCGGAGTTGTTTCAAGGCATCGAACGCCGCCCAAACCACGTTCAGCACATTGGAACTGCCCTGTGATTTGGTCAACACATCATGCACACCCAGGGCTTCCAACACAGCCCGCACACCACCGGCAGCGATGACCCCCGTACCCGGCGCGGCCGGCTTGATCAACACTCGCGCTCCGCCACATCTCCCTACCACCTCATGCGGCACGGTCGTTTGGATCAAAGGAATGGCACACATACTCCGACGGGCTCGTTCTGTCGCCTTACGGATGGCATCGGGGACCGCTCGGGCCTTCCCAACCCCCACGCCGACATGGCCACGGTTGTCCCCCACGACCGCCACAACCCGGAACCCAAAGTGGCGGCCACCCTTGACCACCTTGGCAACTCGCGTAATATCCACTACACGTTCATCCAGCTCTTCGCGTTCCTGAAAGACCTCTCGATCTCGCACGTTCCCTCCAACCATACTGCCTCCGTTGCACCTAGAACTCGAGCCCACCCTCGCGAGCTGCTTCCGCCAGCGCCTTGACTCGGCCGTGGTATTGATACCCCCCCCGGTCGAAGACCACTTGCTTGATCCCTCGATCCAACGCCCGCTTCGCCAACACTTCTCCCACCACGCGGGCCTGCTCCACCTTGGTCAGCCCCTCCAGCCTGGCCACCACTTCCGGATCGATGGTCGAAGCCGAAACCAGCGTATGGCCCTGGCTATCATCGATCACCTGAGCGTAAATGTGGCGCAAACTACGGAAAACATTAACTCTAGGGCGCTCTGGTGTACCGACCACCCGCTTCCGTACCCGGCGATGCCTTCGCAGACGAGCTGCACGACGATTTACCTCTGGCATAATCTTACCTCATCATTCCGCTTGATATGATCCCGTCGGACGACAAGATGATCAAACCGGCATTTTGCACGCGATTTCACACTAACCGATCTTGCCGGCTTTTCCGGCCTTACGACGCACGTATTCACCTACATAGCGCACACCCTTCCCTTTGTAAGGTTCCGGGGGACGCCAGGCACGGATCTCGGCCGCTGTCTGTCCAACCACCTGTTTGTCTATCCCCAACACAGTGATGACTTTCGTGCGGGAATCCACCTCGAACTTAATCCCTTCTGGAGGAGCAATACGTACCGGGTGGGAAAAGCCCAGTTGCAACAACAAACTCCCATCGGCCTGCAAGTCCACACGATACCCCACTCCCTGGACTTCCAGTTGCTTCTGGAACCCTTTGGAAACCCCAATCACCATATTGTTCAGCAATGCGCGGGTCAGGCCGTGCAACGCTTTATGATGACGTTGGTCGGTGGGACGTCGGACGCGCAACAGAGCATCCTCTACCACAATTTCCATATCGGGATGGAAGTCACGGGACAGTGTACCCTTCGGGCCGGTTACTGTGACGTGATTTCCCCGCACATCCACCTGCACACCATTGGGTATGGGGATCGGCATACGTCCAATTCGCGACACGATTGACCTCCTTACCAAACGTAACAGAGCACTTCGCCACCAACTCCCAATCGGCGGGCCTGCTGCCCTGTCAATACACCCTTAGGTGTCGTGAGGATCGCAATCCCCATTCCACTCCGTACCCATGGAATATCCGTCACCCGGGTATAGATCCGCCGTCCCGGCTTGCTGATGCGCTGCAATCCGGTAATCACCGGATGGCGATTCTTGCGGTCCCCTACATACCGCAACTGGATCACCAACTGCGGCTGAGGACGGTCCTGGGTCAGATAATAATCATCAATGAATCCTTCTTCCTTGAGTATCCGGACAATAGCTACTTTGATTTTCGAAGAAGGTACTTCCACGGTCGCATGCCCTACCATCAGCGCATTACGAATCCGCGTCAACATATCGGCAATCGGATCAGACATCGTCATCAGACCAACCTCTCGTTCCCATTCTCGTTACGGACCACTCTCGATCTCACCAACTGGCCTTCACAACGCCGGGGATCTCGCCCCGTAACGCCCGCTCGCGAAAGCAGATACGGCACATCTGGAAACGCCGCATATACCCCCGTGGACGCCCGCATATCCGGCACCGATTGCGAACCTGTACCTTATACTTTCGTCGTGTTTCTCGAATCGGCAAACTCTTTCTGGTCATACGTTCATCTCCGCCTGTTACCCTTACCGGGCACCCCCGTGACGACGGAACGGCATTCCTAACAGTTCCAACAACCGCCGTCCCTCCTCATCTGTACGCGCCGTCGTCACAATCGAAATTTCCATTCCCCGGAGCTTGTCAATCGAATCGTAATCTACTTCCGGGAACACCAATTGTTCTCGCAATCCCAGGGTGAAGTTCCCATGACCATCCAACGTGTCCGGCACGCCCCGAAAGTCACGCTGGCGAGGTAAAGCCACATTGCACAGGCGATCCAAAAACGCCCACATCCGCTCTCTGCGCAACGTCACTTTCACACCAATGGCGCGTCCTTCTCGCAGCTTGAAACCGGCAATGGATTTACGGGCGCGGGTGATCACGGGCTGCTGTCCGGTGATCGTCCGAATATCCTGCACCGCGTGATCCAGAGCCTTGGCGTTTTCCAGCGCCTCCCCCACCCCCACATTGACCACGATTTTCTGCACGCGCGGCACTTCCATCACATTCCGGTACCCAAACTCCTGCATCAGTGTAGGGCGCACTTCTTCGCGATACCGCTCCTGCAAACGTTGCATCTTTCCACCTTCCTCGCTAGTCCCTCATCAGCTCATCATCAGTCAATGAATTCACCGCATCGCTTGCATACCCGTACCTTCTGACCATCGAGTCGGCGGCCGATCCCTACCCGTGTACGCTGATTACACTGAGGACATACCAGCATCACATTAGAAATATGAATGGGTGCTTCAAATTCGATAATACCTGGTTGTACCGACCGACGTCCGGCGCGCATCGGGCGCTGATGCTTCTTGACGATATTAACCCCAGCAACAACTACACGTTCTTTCCTGGGAAAGACCCGTTGCACTTTCCCGCGCACACCCCGATCGTTGCCGGAAATCACTTCCACTGTATCGTCCTTCTTGATCTTGACCACTTCTACCCCCCGATCATCGTTCCTCGTCCTCGCCGCCGCCTTACGAGAGCGCCTCTAGAGCACCTCAGGGGCCAACGAGACGATCTTCATAAATCCTTTTTCGCGTAGCTCACGAGCGACGGGGCCAAAAATGCGCGACCCCTTCGGGTTCATGCTAGTGCCATCCAAGATCACGGCAGCATTATCATCGAAGCGGATCGTGGAACCATCGGAACGACGATACTCCTTCGCTGTACGCACGACCACCGCTCGGACGATATCGCCCTTCTTCACCTGGGCAGTCGGCGTAGCTTGTTTGACCGTCGCCACAATGAGATCCCCCACACCACCATAGCGCCTCTTGGAGCCTCCTAGCACCCGAATCACCAACACCTCACGAGCGCCCGTATTATCCGCTACCCGTAGACGGCTCTCTTGCTGGATCATACTTCACCTCTGCCTCTCATTCGGGCCTCTCATTGGGCCTCGGAACGCTTCAGAATCTCCACCACCACCCAGCGCTTTTCTCGGCTCAGGGGACGAGATTCGACAATAGTAACGACATCCCCAACCCGGCAAGCATTATCCTCGTCATGGGCTTTATACTTCTTGATCCGTTGTACTACCTTGCCATAACGGGCATGGCGCACAGTTCTCGCGACCCGTACCACGACCGTCTTGTCCATCTTGTTGCTGATCACACTACCGACCAGTCGCTTCCTGCCCTTACCGTATAGATGTGGCTGCATCACGATACCGCCTCCTCGACCGTAGCGACGGACAGCAACTCGCGTTCACGCAAAATGGTCTTCATCCGCGCAACATCCCGTTTGACAACTCGAATGCGGTTGAAATCCTCCAAACGTCCCATACCGAACTCTTGTCGCAAAGCGTATAGTTCCCGGTACGCCTCGTCCAATCGGCGTTCAATCTCCTCTGTCGTCCAGGTACGAATTTCCCGTGCTTGCATCTGACTTCACCTGCTACTCACTCAAACCTTCACGCTTCACGAAACGACACTTGATCGGCAACTTACTGGCTGCCAGCCGCATCGCCTCTTCCGCCATCTCCTCGGAAACACCGCCTAACTCGAACAAAACTCGGCCGGGCTTCACGACAGCGACCCAGTGATCCACCGGCCCTTTTCCCTTGCCCATCCTCGTCTCGGCCGGTTTAGCAGTCACCGGCTTGTCGGGGAAGATCCGAATCCAGTACTTTCCACGCCGACGCACATGACGGACGATTGCCCGTCGCGCGGCTTCGATCTGCCGAGAAGTGATCCACGCCGGCTCCAACGCTTGCAAGCCATAGTCGCCAAAGGAAACTTCCGTCCCCCGTGTCGCCTTTCCTTTCAAGCGTCCCCGCATCTGTTTGCGATACTTTACTCGCTTGGGCATCAACATCGTTCTATCTCCTCACCAGAAGTGTTCCTCAAGCCGCCAAGGCCTCTTCCTGCCTGGATTCGGGTAACACTTCCCCTTTGTAAATCCACACCTTCACACCGATACGACCGTATGTTGTATGGGCTTCATCCTGAGCATAATCAATGTCCGCCCGCAGGGTCTGCAAGGGTACTCGGCCCTCCCGCATCCAAGTCATTCGGGCCATCTCCGCACCATGTAGTCGCCCCTTACACATCACCTTAATGCCCTGTGCGCCGGCCCGCATCGCCCCCTGCACAGCACGCTTCATAGCCCGGGTATGAGAAATCCGTCGCTCCAATTGAGAAACGATGTTTTCCGCCACCAGCTTGGCATCCAGGTCCGGCTGTTCTATCTCTTGGACATCCACATTGACCCGTTTTCCACCGGTCAACTTCTCTAGGGCAATCCGCAGATCCTTGACCGATGCTCCCTTGCGTCCGATAACGATCCCCGGTCTCGCCGTCCAGATCGTCACCGACACCTGGTTGGGGAAACGCTCGATCTCAATTCGGGAAACCCCAGCCCGCCGGGCCACATCGTACTCATAAATGTATTGGCGAATCTGCAAGTCTTCGTGCAGCAAATCAGCATATTCGTCACCTTCAGCATACCACCGGGCCTTCCAATCCCGGATCACACCGAGCCTGAAGCCATAGGGATGAACTTTGCGCCCCAAATCGTCCCTCCTTACTCTCTCACACTACCTGCCGACCTATGCCGTTTCTTCCAGCTCTTTCAACACCACAGTGATGTGGGAAGAACGTTTACGGATCGGTCGCCACCGTCCTCGTGCTCCAAAACGCCGTCGCCAGCCTTTACCGGGCATCACGCCCGGGCCATCGTCCGCCGTGATGACCGCCACATACAGGTCGTCTCGCGGAATCCCCAGATTTTCCTCTGCATTGGCAATTGCAGAACGAATCAACTTCCTCACCGGACGGGCGGCTGAATGGGGTAAAAACAATAATATTTCCAGCGCCTCATCTACGTGCAAACCGCGCACCTGATTAATCACCCGTCGCACTTTGCGCGCCGGTATGGGCACATGTCTTGCTACAGCTCTGATCCCCTCTGTACTCATAATCCCTCCCCGGCCTATCGGCGCCCCTTCTTCTTTTCTTTCACGATATGACCACGGAAAGTGCGCGTCGGGGCGAACTCACCCAACTTGTGCCCCACCATATCCTCAGTAATGTAGATCGGCACGTGGCGTCGCCCATCATGCACCGCGATGGTATGCCCAATCATATGCGGAAAAATCGTGGAGGCGCGGGACCAGGTACGGATCAATCGCTTTTCCCCCAACTGATTCAGGCGCTCAATCTTCCGCAACAACTTCGGGTCTACGTACGGTATGGGGCGCTTCAACGGTGATCGTGACATCTTTCCACCTCGCTATCAAACTCTTTACTAAAGCCTGTTATGACCGGCGTGTTTCCGATCGCGCCAAATGCGGTACAGTCCAGAAACCAACCATCGCCAACTCATCTACGACGCTTCCCACGCCGACGCACAATATACCGGTCGGTCGCTTTATTCCGGCGGGTTCTCTTTCCTAACGTCTTCTGTCCCCAGGGCGACTTCGGGCTGGGCATACCAATTGGCGAACGCCCTTCTCCGCCGCCATGTGGATGGTCCCGGGGAGTCATCGCCGAACCACGGACTGCCGGTCGCCATCCCAGCCAACGCCTCCGCCCAGCCTTGCCCAACTTGATATTCCCGTGATCCACGTTGCCCACCTGGCCAATCGTGGCACGACACTCCTTACGCACCATTCGCATCTCGCCGCTGGGAAGACGGAGGGTGACATAATCGCCTTCCTTCGCCAACACCTGAGCACTGGTCCCGGCAGAGCGAACCATCTGCCCGCCCCGGCCAGCCTTCAATTCGATATTGTGCACCAGCGTCCCCAGGGGGATCCGCTCCAGGGGCAAGGCATTCCCCACACGGATTTCCGCTCCACTGCCACTCATCACCGTCTGCCCAACCTGCAAACCCAACGGCGCAATGATGTACCGCTTTTCACCATCGGCGTAGACCAATAACGCGATCCGCGCCGAACGGTTGGGATCATACTCAATGCTGTGCACGCGGGCCGGAATATCGTCCTTATCGCGTTTGAAATCAACGACCCGGTACTGACGCTTGTGTCCCCCGCCGCGATGGCGAACCGTGATCCGTCCATACACATTACGCCCGGAGCGCTTGCGCAACGGACGCAACAAGCTCCGTTCTGGCTTCGAGTGGGTGATCTCATCGAAAGTCGAACCAGTCATTCCCCGCCGCCCTGGCGAGGTCGGCTTATACGTCTTTACCGGCATACTACACTCCCTCGAACAAATCCAGCCGCTGTCCTGCAGCCACCGTCACCACCGCTTTTTTCCACGGCGAACGCCGTGTAGTGCGTCGGCTACCACGCTGATTGACCTTGGCCGGCATATTCATCACATTGACGCGCTCCACCGTCACACCATAGATCGCCTCGATGGCCCTCTTGATCTCGATCTTGTTAGCGCTCCGGTCCACCTCGAACACATATTGATTCAATTCCGAGGCCTGATACGTCGTCTTTTCCGTAGCAATTGGTCGAATGATGACTTTATAGGGATTCATACGTTCACCTATCCCAAAATATCTTCGATCACGTGCAATGCCTCCAGCGGCATCACCACATAATCGTAGGTCAACAGATCGCGGATGTTGAGATAGCCCGCCCGCAACGTCTTGACATATGGCAGATTGCGAGCCGACTTCTCCACCGGCTCATTTCGCTCCGGCAACAGAAGAAGCACTTTGTCGTACCCGGTTCCCAGACAATCCAACATTGTCACCATCTCCTTGGTACGAGGCTGCTCCATCTTCAGTGCATCCAGCACCACGATCTGCCCTTCCTGTGCCTTGACCGAGAGGGCCGACCGCAGCGCCGCCCGCCGCATCTTGCGGGGCATTTTCTTCGTGTACTTGCGCGGTCGGGGGCCATGCGCAACCCCTCCCCCGACGAACAAATTCGCATTCCGACTCCCATGCCGTGCCCGACCGGTACCCTTCTGGCGATACCACTTCGCCTTGCTGCGATTGACCTCCCCTCGGGACTTCGTCTTATGCGTCCCCTGACGGGCATTGGCCATCTGGCGAACCAAAGCCTGATGCATCAACGACACATTCACAGGGGCCTCGAAAATCCCGGCCAACAGCTCTACTTCGCCTACGCGCTCACCCTGAACATTGTACATTGGTACCAACATAGCCATACCCCTACTCGCCCCGTCGCTTGGCCAGCTCTTTCGATTTGCGAGCCTGCTTGATCATCAGCAAGCCGCCTTTGGCTCCCGGCACACTACCTCGTACGGCCAATAGATGCCGCTCTGCATCCACCATCTCCACCCGCAGATTCTGGGCGGTCACCCGCGCGTTCCCCATTCGCCCGGCCATCCGCTGACCTTTCCACACCCGGCCCGGCGTCGTCGTAGAACCGATGGACCCCGGCGCACGCTGCCGATCGGATTGACCATGGGTCTGTGGGCCGCCGCCAAACCCGTGTCGCTTCATCACCCCGGCAAACCCACGTCCCTTCGAGCGACCGACCACGTCCACGAAATCGCCCACCTCGAAAACGTCCACCAGTACCCTTTGCCCTTCCTCAGGCAACTCGTCTTCCCGTACACGAAACTCCCGCAGATAGCGTAGCGGCGGCAAATCGTTTCGCTCCAGGTGGCCTTTCTCGCCCTTGGTCAACCGCTGCAGCTTGGTCTCCTCGAAACCCAACTGCACGGCACTATACCCATCACTTTCGACGGTTCTGACCTGCGTAACATAACACGGCCCTGCTTCGATCACCGTTACAGGGATCGCATCTCCGTGCTCGTCGAATATCTGCGTCATACCCACTTTCTTACCCAGAATCGCTTTCACTTCTACCTCCCAGGGGACTGCCGGCTGTGGGCAAACACCTCATCATCCCCAAAATCCCAGGGCATCAGTGAGGAAAATTGAGAGGAGAGTGACTCTCCTCTCCTCCTTATCCCCGCCTCGACTCGACGCCCCACATTACAACTTGATCTCGATATCCACACCGGCCGGCAGATTCAACCGCATCAGAGAGTCAATTGTATTGTTGTCAGGTTCAACGACATCAATCAGCCGCTTATGTGTGCGAATCTCGAAATGCTCGTGAGAGTCCTTATCGATAAAAGTCGAACGCCGCACGGTAAACCGCTCGATCTTAGTCGGCAATGGAACTGGCCCCACCACCGTCGCGCCGGTGCGCTCAGCAGCCTCTACGATGCGCTTGGCAGACTCGTCAAGTACGCGATGATCATACGCCTTCAATCTGATGCGGATTTTCTGCTTAGCCATGCCTCACCTAGTCCAGAATCTTTGTGATAACCCCAGCGCCAACCGTCAGACCACCTTCACGGATAGCGAAACGGAATCCTTCCTCGATGGCCACCGGATCGATCAACTCAACCTCCAGATTGACCCGGTCGCCCGGCATTACCATCTCCACACCTTCTGGCAAGCGGATCTCGCCGGTCACATCCATCGTTCGGACATAGAATTGGGGACGATAGCCGGTGAAGAACGCTTTATGTCGGCCGCCCTCTTCCTTCTGCAAGACGTATACTTCGGACATGAAATGCTTGTGCGGCTTAATGCTGCCCGGTGCAGCGACCACCTGTCCACGCTGCACCTCATTCCGGTCTATACCCCGCAACAACAAACCGGCATTGTCCCCTGCCCGTACCTCAGTCAACTTCTTGCGGAACATCTCCATATCGGTCACAACCGTCTTGAGGGGCTCGTCCCGCAGACCAACGATCTCGACCGGGGTCATCGGAACCATCTTGCCGCGCTCAACCCGGCCGGTCACGACGGTGCCACGCCCCTTGATGGAAAAAACGTCCTCGATCGGCATCAAGAACGGCTTATCCTCATCACGCACAGGCAATGGAATGTATTCATCAATCACCCGCATCAGTTCCCAGATACACTGATATTCGGGGGCATCCGGATCGGTACTCTCGCTCTGCAGGGCCTGAAGGGCGCTCCCCCGCACGATGGGAGTTTCGTCGCCTGGAAACCCATACCCGTCCAGCAACTCCCGCAACTCCAACTCCACCAGCTCCAACAATTCGGGGTCATCCATCAAGTCAGCTTTGTTCAAGAAGACTACGATGGCCGGCACATTCACCTGCTTGGCCAGCAGGACATGCTCCCGCGTCTGTGGCATCGGGCCATCAGCGGCGGACACCACCAGAATTGCGCCGTCCATCTGCGCTGCACCGGTGATCATGTTCTTAATGTAATCCCGGTGACCGGGGCAGTCAATGTGCGCATAGTGACGATTGTCCGTCTCGTACTCGACGTGTGCAATGGCCACGGTCAAGATCTTGGTCGCATCCCGACGGAACATCTTTGCATCCGCCTTGGCCACGTCATCATACGCCTTGTAATCAGCATAGCCTTTCAATGAAAGGACCTTCGTGATTGCTGCCGTCAGCGTTGTTTTCCCATGGTCAATATGACCAATCGTGCCCACATTGAGGTGTGGCTTTGTGCGTTCAAAAGTTTCTTTCGCCATGTCTCACTCCTTTCGTACAATGTAAATCGGCCGATACAGGCACTCGCCCTACCAACCTCCACCATATACAATGGCTTCCATACGCTGTTGATCTACCTCTGCAAAATGATGAAACTCCATCGTGAACATCCCACGCCCTTGCGTCAAACTACGCAGGTCTGTCGCATACCCAAACATCCGGGCCAACGGCACATACGCCCGAATCGCCTGAGTTCCTCCCGCCCGCAAAGCCATCTCCTGAATCTCAGCCCCACGAGCGTTCAAATCGCCCATCACCTCTCCGGTATACGCCTCCGGCACGACCACCTCCAGGTCCATCACCGGCTCCAACAAAACCGGCTCTGCTAGCTCCACCGCCTGGTTGAAAGCCTGCACACCGGCGACCTGAAACGCCAACTCCGAAGAAGCCTCTTCGTCCCAATCGGCATCCAGCAGACGTGCCTCCACGTCTATCATCTGGTAGCCGGCCAACACACCGCTTTCCATAGCCTCCCGACACCCTCGCTCGACGGCCTGGACAAATTCCGGCGGCAAATTGCCGTACCGCATGGTATTCGTAAACCGAAAATTGTCGCCGGTCGGCAAAGGAGCTACCTCTAACAAAACCCGGGCGAAATGGTTACGGCCGCCAACCTGCCGATCGAACACACCTTCCCCGGACGCCCGCTGCCGGATCGTTTCCCGATAAGTCACACGGGGGCGACTGACACGTCCCTCCACTCCGAACTCGCGCTTCAAGCGGTCGGCCAAGATTTCCAGATGCAATTCCCCCATACCGGAGATGAGCGTCTGCCCGGTCTGCTCATCGGTCCGCACCACAAACGTGGGGTCCTCTTCTGCCAGACGTCGCAATCCCTCGAACAGCCGATCGTGATCGGCGGCCGTACGAGGTTCGATGGCTACGAAAATGACCGGTTCGGGAAACGTAATGGATTCCAGCACAATCGGGCCATGAGGGGCGCTCAAGGTATCCCCGGTGAAAGCCGTTTTCAGCCCCACCGTCGCCCCGATGTCTCCCGCCCGCAACTCCTCGATCTCTTCCCGACGGTCGGCATACATCCGCAACAGCTTGCTGATGCGCTCGCCACGACGCCGCGTATTCTCACTAGCGGCATTGATCACCCGCGAACCGACCCGAATCGTACCAGAATACACACGGAAGTACGCCAGTCGTCCCATATAGGGATCCGTTGCGATTTTAAAGACCAACGCGGCCAATGGCTCCTTCGGATCGGCCAACCGGGATTCCGTCTTGCCTGTGTAGGGATTGATCCCTTCAACCGGCGGCACATCCAGGGGCGATGGCAAGTAGTCCACCACCGCGTCGAGTAAAAGCTGAACGCCTCTGTTACGCAACGCCGAGCCGCATAGCACCGGGTTCAAGACCCCGGCCAAAGTAGCCCGCCGCAATGCCTGTCGCAGCCGAGCAGGAGAGATATCCTCCCCCTCCAGATAAGAGAGCATCAAATCGTCGTCGGTTTCGACGATCTGCTCCAGCGCGCGTTCTCGCGCCTCCAGAACGACCTCCTCTAGCTCCGACGGGATCTCCGTCCATCGCGGAGCAACCCCCAAATCATCTTCTGCATCCCAGAGGACGGCCCGCATCTCCAACAGGTCAACCACGCCCCGGAACTGAGATTCGGCCCCAATCGGCCATTGAATCGCTACCGGATTGGCTCCCAATCGCTCCCGGATCGTCTCGACCGCGTGGGCAAAATCGGCCCCCAGCTTATCCATTTTGTTAATGAAGGCAACCAACGGCACACCAAACGCCCGCGCCTGTCGCCACACCGTCTCCGACTGCGGTTCCACACCTGCCACCGCATCGAAAACGACCACTCCACCGTCTAGAACGCGCAGGCTGCGTTGTACCTCCGCCGTAAAATCTATATGTCCTGGTGTATCTACGATGTTAATTTGATGTTGACGCCAGAAACATGTCACCGCTGCGGCAGTGACGGTAATTCCCCGCTCCCGCTCCTGTGCCATCCAATCCGTGACCGTGGTCCCCGAATCCACATCCCCCATTCGGTGAATACGGCCGGTATAGAACAGGATGCGCTCTGTCGTCGTTGTCTTGCCCGCATCAATGTGAGCGATGATGCCGATATTCCTAATCCGCTCTAACGTGGCCTCCGTAGTCATCGCCCGACTTCACACGACGCTACCACGACATCACACAATCAATCGAAGATCACCATCGGTAATGTGCAAAAGCCCGATTGGCCTCTGCCATCCTATGGGTATCTTCCTTCTTTTTGACCGCCGCACCTGTCCCTCGGGCAGCGTCCATCAATTCATTCGCCAACCGTTCCGCCATCGGTCTCCCCCCCCGACTGCGAGCAGCTGCCAGGATCCAGCGCAATGCCAGGCTCAATTGACGATGGGGGGGAACCTCCACTGGAATCTGATAGGTCGAACCGCCCACACGACGCGGCTTGACCTCCAGCACCGGCGAAACGTTTTGCAACGCTTCTTCCAAAACTTCCACCGGTGAGCGTTTCGTCTGTCGAGCGACGATATCCAACGCATCGTATACGATCCGTGCAGCGATGCTCTTTTTTCCCTTCTTCATCACTCGATTGATGAGATGGGAAACTAATTTGCTATTATAGCGCACATCTGGCTCAACATCTCGTCTGGGCGGACGATATCTTCGCGGCATAATCCACCTGCCTCACTACTTCTTAGGTCGCTTGGTTCCATACTTGGAACGTTGTTGTGCCCTCTCTTCCACACCGCCTGCGTCCAACGTACCCCGCACGACGTGATAGCGCACACCCGGCAAATCCTTAACACGGCCACCGCGCACCAACACAACAGAGTGCTCCTGCAACTTATGTCCCTCACCCGGAATGTAGGCCGTCACCTCGATCCCGTTTGTCAGTCGCACACGGGCGATCTTCCGCAGAGCCGAGTTCGGCTTTTTCGGAGTCATCGTACGCACATTGGTGCACACTCCCCGTTTTTGCGGTGCGCCCTTGGGTCGTCGGGCACGGCGCTGCTTGAAGGAGTTGAATGTGTACATCAAACCCGGCGCCTTGGACTTCCGCGGCTTCGATTTTCTCCCTTTCCGAACCAACTGGTTGATCGTGGGCACGCTTCACCCCCTGTGTTACTGCCTGAAAGCCGGCGTGGCCGGCCTTCACCGGCGCGTATGACGCGGCAGAAACCCCGTCACAACGCCTTGATCGTTACGCGTGTAAATGTAACAACTATAAGTCAGTGAAGAAGGCCATCCACCCGCTCCGATGGCCTTCATATCCTCGCAAAATATCCTTTTGTCAACGGGCAGCAGGGGTTGTGGCTGCCACCCTCTCGACGAGCGCTTATTTTACCACAAATTTCCAGAAGGTCAAACTACACGACTCGTCTCGGTATCCAAGTCGATACCCAAGCAGACATTCCATCG
>CAZXVB010000003.1:0-11772 GCA_964643875.1 uncultured Anaerolineales bacterium
AGGAACACCCCCTACCCGGTGGGGTATTCCCCCACCGGCGAAACGGCCCGGCGACGCCTGGTTGGGCGAGGTCTCCGACCGAAGCCCCCGGCTGCGGTCAGAGACCTTGCCAAACTGAGGGGTTGCCCTGCCATTTCTCAAGAGATACACAAGGTGTGTTGCACAATAGTAAAAAGTCCCACTTTGGACACAGGCGAACACAAATGAACACTGATTTCAGGGATAGAATGGACACAATCCGTGTTTTTCTGCGTGAATCCGTGTCCCATTTCCCACTTTTCTTATTGTGCAACAACTCTACAGATAAAGGGTCACTCCGGCCCGACAACCCAGCGACCGTCCACCAGCAGACGCCCCCCACCCCACTGCCAGTCCCGCCCGCCCGTTGGAGACACTCCCGGTGTCACCGTCACAGCCATACGGCCCAACTGCTCCCAGGCCGGCAAGAACGCCTCGTAAGAAAAGTGCTTCGTGACCCCGTCATAGGCATCCACCAGGTAGAGACCGGTCTCATCATATCCCACCGCAATGAAGGTGTGTTGCCACTGCACCACGATCGAGGGCTGTCCATCGGACGAGACCCAGGTGGAAAGGCCGGGCAACTTCATATCATACGTCGCCCAGATGATGACCGGGCGGCCGGCCGCCAGTTCCCATTGCAGAGCATCGAGAGAGCAATCATATTGAGCGTGGGCAGCGAGGCCCAAACTACGGAGCGTCGCCGCCACCGGCCCGGCATAGACGCCATACCCCACCGGCGGCATACTGCCGGCCGGCAAGTCGACATCCCCCAGAAAGCCGCGATAGGGATTATCCGACTTAGGCAAACGGCGGAAGAAGGCATCCTCTGTGAACCCGATTCCCCAAAACGCCGCCAGGTCAGTCGCCGAGCGGGATTCGCAACTCAAATTGTGCTGTTGAGGATGCCCAAGCACACCGTCCACGAAAGCGGTGGGGGGTAGATCGTCTTCCGGGGAGCGGGCGCGGACAGATGGCAGCCGGCCCAGCAGACCCAGCAAGATGGTAGCCGCGGCGCAAGTCACAAGGAGATGAACCACCGCACCGAGAATAAGGGAAAGGGACGGAACACGCAATCGGGTCGCCGCCCCTCCAGGGCGGATAGGCCATCGAGGTTCAGGAGAAGAAGCTTGTTCGCTCAGCGGCCTCATGATGCCCCTTGCAATTCCTCCAGCGCGGTCACGATCTGACGCGCCTCTGCCACGGCCTGAGGAGCCGCATCGAATACGCCCAACCCTTGCAAATCCGCCTCAGTCAACTCCGGATTGGCAGACAGATACCCCAGGGTAGGCACCGGGCTATGCGTCTGGATGAAATCCCAATCCTCAGGACCGCGCACCTTGTTTCCGACCGCATAGACGCGCCGGATGCCGATGTCGGCCGCCAACTTCTGGACGTGCTCAGCTGTGTTGATGCTCCGTCGGCCAGGCTCCAATACGGTGATGAAGGCATCCACCGCCTGGGCAGTCGCCCGCCCCAGATGTTCCACGCCGGCCTCCATATCAAGGATCAACATCTGGTCGTTATACAGTAACAAATGCGTCACCAGCGCCCGCAACATCGCGCTTTCCGGGCAGATGCAACCACTGCCGCCGGACTCAATCGTCCCCAGACGCAGGAAACGGATCCCCCGGTGGGAGATGCTGAACCGCTCTGGGATGTCATCCACCCGTGGGTTCAGGCTAAAGAAGCCCCCAAATGCACCTGGCTTCGCGCCGGTTCGCTCGTAGATCAGGTCCTCCATCTTGGCCACCGGCGTGACCTGGGCCACCAATTCGTCCGGGAAACCCAACGCCTCGGCTAATCCGCCGGCCGGGTCAGCGTCTATGGCGATCACGTTCCGTCCTTGTTGCGCGTAGATGTGGGCCATCAGCGCCGAGAGGGTCGTCTTCCCCACCCCACCCTTACCGCTGATAGCGATCTTCGTCAGATGATTCATCATACTTCCTCTCCACACAGGCGGGCCAGTTCAGCCCGCAGCCGCTTGATTTCGGTCTCGGCCCGACGAATGGACGTCAACAACATTTCAACCTGCGGGAGGGTTACCGATCAATATGTCGGGCAGTGAATCTCCTCCATCACCAAGGGAACCCGCTTCTCCCCTGCGTTGGTATCCCGGATATAAACCTCACGCCAACGATTTTTCGAGGAACTGCACGACATCCATCACCCGGATACGCGTCTTATTGGCCCGCGCTGCCTTGGCGAGCGTCCGCACACACTGTGGGCAAGCCGAAAGCAGGACGTTAGCTCCCACCTCGGCGGCCTGGGCCACCCGTCGGGAGGCCACCTCCTGCACCAGGTCTGGATCGAACGTCTCCAGGTCGCCGCCACCTCCACAACAGAGCGCATGTTCCCGCGACTGCTGCATCTCTACAAAGGTATAGCCCGGCACAGACTGAATAACCTCCCTGGGAGCATCATAGATGCCGCCTTTGCGCCCCAGATCGCACGGGTCGTGATAAGTCACGACACCCGACCTTCTCGGCTCGGTCAACTCCAGCCGTCCCTCGGCCAACACATCCGCCAACAATTCGACGGCGTGAAGCACCTCGATCCCCAGTTCCTCACCGATCACCTCCGGGTAAGTATGACGCCACATGTGGTAGCAGGAAGGGCAGGTGGTAACCAAACGGGGCACGCCCAACGCTCGAACCTGCTCCACGTTATGCCGGATCAGTGCCTTCGCCTGTTCGAGTTGCCCGGCGACCATTAGAGGGAAACCACAACAATGTTCCTCCTCGGCCATCGTGGTGAAGGTCACACCGGCCCGCTCCAGCAGTGTGACGAACCCCTGAGGAATGCCGTAACTCATCGGAAACATCGCCGACACACACCCCACGAAGTAGAGTACCTCGGCCTGAGGGTCGCGTACCAGACTCTCCGGCTTTTCCGGCAGATTGTCAGTCCATGCCAGGCGGGCGGTGTTATCTTCCCCAGAGACGTTGTAATGCGTCGTGATGCGCTCTCCCATCATCCCTAACGCCTGCACCCCCCGCCGCAGAACATCGTCCCCGTCAACAGCGTCCAGGCCCTGCGGCAGATAGTAGTCCTGCATCACATGCTGACGCATCACCTCGACCAGTCGGCGCACGCTCAGGTCGTGGGGACAATGCACCGTACACGTATCGCACCCCAGACAGCGCCAAATACTGGCATCATGCACCAATGCATCTTCCAGCCCGAACTGGGCCAAGCGCATCATCTGAGCAGGCCGGTAGCGCATCGCGGGCACAGTGGGGCAGCCGGACGAGCACTTCTCACACTGATAGCACAGGTAAACGTTCTCTCCACACTCCTGGCGGATGAATGCAGCCACATCGGTCTTCAACGTAATGGTCATATCCCATCTCCAGTTCAATAGGTGTGTTGCACAATAGTGAAAAGTCCCACTTTGGACACAGGCGAACACGGATGGACACTAATTTCAGGGATAGAATGGACACAATCCGTGTTTTTCTGCGTGAATCCGTGTCCCATTTCCCATTTCTTATTGTGCAACAACTCTAATCTGTACGCCGATTCCGCTCCACATCGGCCTGATCCAACAACTGGGGCACGTACTTCTCCCACCCCAATGTCATAATGTGGACCCCTTGACACATATCTTTCATCTCGCGGATCAACCGGGCACCGATCTCGACCGACTTCGCCGGACGCTCCGGTGGGGGAACACGGCCAATCTCCTCGATCAACGCATCCGGCACAGTGACGCCAGCCACATTCCGATTCATAAAGCGGGCCATACCGGCCGATTTGAGAAGAATGATCCCCACCAGAATAGGCACCTGTAAATATTCAACCTGCCGGATGAAGGACTCGAACGCGGCCGGGTCATATACGGCCTGGGTTTGAAAGAAACGTGCCCCGGCCAGAACTTTCTTCTCCATTTTGGCAATCTGCGGCCCCAGGGGACGGGCCACCGGACTGACCACGGCGCCCGGGAAGAAGGTCGGCGTCCCCTGCAAGGGCTTGCCCGCCAGGTCATGTCCCTCCTGCAGGGCCGCCACCGCTTGCAACAGGGTCACCGAATCCAGATCAAACACCGGCTTAGCATCTGGATGATCCCCCAGGGTAACGTAGTCGCCCGTCAGGCAAAGCACATTCTCTACCCCTAGAACGGCAGCGCTCAACAAATCAGACTGGAGCGCGATCCGGTTGCGGTCTCGGCACGTGACCTGAAAGACCGGCTCGATCCCCCGCTGGTGTAGCAGGTGACAGACAGTCAGAGAACCCAACATCATCACAGAACTCTGTTGATCGGTAACGTTGATGGCATCCACGTGATCCCGCATCAACTCGGCCATCTCCAAGAGGTGAGCGACGTCCGTCCCTTTGGGCGGGCCGAGTTCCGCCGTTACGACGAACTCTCCAGCAACGATAGCATCTGCCAGCCTGCTCATTTGGCGACTCCTTTGCTCTGCGCCGACCGGCGTTTGTCCACCCACCCCGGATGGATGTCGTCCCGCCAATCCTTGGGGGCATGGATCGTCATGAACTGTGAGCGTTGCCCAAAACGCTCCATACGTTCGTAAATCGCCACCCAAGCGCAATCCCGCTCCCGGTTGACCTCACACTTGCCATCCTCGTAGCCACCACAGGGGCCATTCATCAGCCCCTTCGGACAGAGGGCAATGGGGCAAATGGCGGCCGTCTCCGCCAGCATACAGGACCCGCACAGGCGACAGCGTTCATCACACACCCGCATACTCTGTAGACGGGCCAGGAAAAGTGTATCGAGGGCCGGATAGACGGGGAGATCCAGCAGAGAGGCGACCGTCTGCACACCGGCTCCGCATGAAAGCACCAACAGAGCCTCAGCAGCTTCCACTGCCTCCCGATTCCGCTTGAGGAGCAAGCGGGTCGTGCGCATATCACAGGTAGCTTCCTCCGTGACGATGGCGCCGGTGCACTCCTTGCCCGCCTCGGTCAACCAGGCCGCCATCTGGCGGACCTCTTTCTCGCCGCCGGTGCTCCAGGTCGCAGCACAGATCCCACAACCGATCAAAAAAATCCGCTCGTATCCTTCCAGCATGTGCAGGATCTCGTCCAATTCCTTTTGCGCGGTGATAATCATCGTCCTACCTCCCATTCATTGGTAGAGCAAACTGGCATTTGTGGAGGACTTCACCCGCCCCCGTCAATGTCAATCTACCGCTGACTACTGCCGGAGTAGTCGTGCGATCCGTGCCAACAGTTCCTGTGGACGCACCGGCTTGTCAATGAAGTCATCCGCCTCCAACATCATACCGTCCTGCAGTGAGTAGGTGGTCTGGCTGATCTGTTGGGATAGACTGGTCAGCATAATGACCGGGATGTGCCACAAATCCGGGTCGCTTTTCAGCTTCTCACAGACATGGAAGCCGTCCTGAGTGGGCATGATGATGTCGAGTAAAATCAGGTCGGGTTGCTCCTCCTTGACCTTTGCTAACCCTTCGTCACCATCGTAGGCCACGATGACCTCATATGGCACGCTTTCCAACACAGTGCGGGTCGCCTCTACGAAGTCGGGGTCATCGTCCACCAATAGAATTTTCGCTTCGGCCACCGCTCACCCCCGTTCCAGCAGATTGGCGACACGGCGCATCAGTTCAGCCGGCGGAACCGGCTTCTCGATGTAATCCTGCACATCCATCCTGACCCCCATCTCCAGCTCATAGCGGCGATAGCTGGCATCCTCACGCACACTGGTGAGGATCATAATCGGCAGGTCTCGGTAACGGGGATGATCCCGCAGGTCTCGCACTACGGCGAAACCATCCATCCGGGGCATCAGCAAGTCCAGAATCAATAGGTCCGGGCAGTCCTCTTTGATGGCCTGGATGCATTCCACCCCATCCCGCGCCGTGCGCAGGTCATACTCCTCCACACTTTCCAACACCGTCGTGATCGCTTCGATGATGTCCGGATCGTCGTCTACCACCAGGATCTTGTACTGTCGTTCCATCGGTTCGCTCCTTTCCAACTGCATACACCATTTCCAACAGATAGAGGCAACCCTCGCAGCGGCCCCGCCAGGCAGGTACAAGACCTGTTCCTCCCCCTGAATATCGAGAGGATACCTCCGGCTTATACGATCGGCCGCGGATACAGGCCCGCTCGTTCGACAATCACGGGAATAATGGACTCCCAGGCCACCGCCATAATGTGGATTCCACGCACGCCTTCGATCTCCCGCAACTGCTGGATCAGTTCCACGGCAATATTGACCCCCTCTTCCTTGGCATCCTTGGCCTGCTCCATGCGCTTGACCATCTCATCGGGAACTATCAGACCGGCGACGTAATCACGCATATAGCGGGCCATACCGGCCGATTTCATCGGAATGATGCCGGCCAGGATGTAGGTCTGCTCGTGCAGGCCCAGGTCGCGGACGCGCTCCATGTACTGAGCAAAGCGTTCAATGTCGAACACTCCCTGCGTCTGGATGAAATCCGCGCCAGCCCGCACCTTCTTAGCCAGTCGAAGTGGACGAAACTCGAACGGATCGCCGAAGGGATTGGCAGCCGCGCCCAGGAACATGGATACTCCCCCGGATACCTTGTCACCACTGAGAAACTTATCCTCATCCCGCATACGCTTGGCCATTTGCAACAGTTGGATCGAGTCCATATCATAGACATTCTTGGCCTCCGGGTGGTTGCCGAATTTCTGATGGTCGCCAGTGAGACAAAGCAGGTTCCCGATCCCCAACGCCACAGCCCCCAGAATATCCGACTGCATCGCGATCCGGTTCCGATCCCGACAGGTCATTTGCATAACCGGATCGAGACCAACCTGTTTGATGATCGTGCAGGCGGCCACGCTGGACATGCGCACCACCGCCGTCTGGTTGTCGGTGACGTTGGCTGCATCCACGTAATTCTTGAGGGCCTCGGCGTGACGGCGGACGAAATCAGCGCTGGTTCCCTTCGGCGGACCAAGCTCACCGGTCACAGCAAAGTGTCCCTCGGTCAACACCCTTTCCAGATTACTTCCACTTTTCATATCATCATCCTTTCTCGCAAAATACCATTTTAGCTCCGTCGGCTCTATGGCTCAGTTCACTGCTCTTTTGTCCACTACTCCCTCATCACCCGGCAACGGCAAATTGCGGGGCAGGACCACAGTGAATTTGGCGCCGGTCTTTCCCGGCGTGTATGGGCTTTCCACCCAGATACGCCCCTGGTGCGCGTCCACGATCTTCTTGGCGATGGAAAGGCCCAACCCGCTCCCACTCTCCTCCCGGACATTGCTCGCCCGGAAGAAATCTTCGAAAATGTGTGGCTGCTCCTCCGGGGGAATACCCAGCCCCTCGTCGTACACTTCGATCCACAATTCGTCCTCGGTATCCCAGGCTCGCAGCGTCACGGTGCTTCCCGCCGGTGAGAACTTGATGGCGTTGTTGAGCAGGTTGGTGAGCACCTGACGCAACCGCTGCGGCGCTCCCACGATGGGGCGGAATTCAAGCGGAGCATCCACGCGCACGGTGATGTTTTTTTCGGCGGCCGCTAAGCGCACGTCCTCGACCGAACGATCCCCGAACTCGCGTGGGTTGCAGCGCACAAACTCGGCTTGAATCTGTTCTGGACGCATCCGAGCCAGGTCCAACAGATCGTTGATCAACGCGGACAAGTCATGAACGCGCAACACACTCCGCTCTAACATCCGCTTCTGCTTGGGGGTCAGTTCCCCCGTAAAGCCCCCCAACATCACTTCCAGGTAGTTTTCCACGGCTGCCAGGGGTGCTTTCAATTCGTGAGAAACGATGGAGAGGAAGTATGTCAGCATATCAGTCATATCACGCAGACGTCCGCCCACCATCTCCGCCACGCCGGACATCAAACTGTAAGCCGCCCGGGGATTGCGAGCTGCGAGGTCCTGCAACTGTTGGCCTTCGATGGCGATGAATTTACATCGCTCCAGACAGATACCGGAAAGGGTGAAACGGTATGGCGGCACCAACGTGGACCAGCCGACGGCCCCGCCGGAGCCAATGGTACTGACGGTCGCCCGTCGCACTGATCCATGCTGGCCAAACTGGATCTGCTTTTCAAGCGCCACTTTGCCCACCAAAAGAAGCCGTAACTTGTCCGCCCGCTCCCCTTCTTTGGCAAAGATGGCCCCCGCTTCCCACTGTTCCAATTCACAAATCCCCACCAACTCCTCCAGATCCTCGATATCCAGATAGGCCAACAGAGGGAACCGTTTCAACATTTCAACTGTGATCATCGCCGCCGATCTCCTCTTTCCTCGGCCGATCGGGCAAGGAACATAACAATACAAAGGAAAAGCGACTGCCCACACCGCCTTCGAAACACGGACTTACAACCCAAATTTGCCCCCTATGCAGTTCGACAATTTTACGAGCGGTACTCAACCCCAGACCGGCCCCCGGCACAAATTGCTTGCGCTGCACCTGAAAGTAGTCATCGAACACATGCGGCAGGTAACGTTTGGGGATACACGGCCCCGCATCCACCACATCCACCTGCACCTGGTCATCGTCATCGGACAGGTGTACCTCCAGCCAAACCTGTCCCGAACGCGGTGAACAGGTGATGGCATTGTCCAGCAGGTTGACCAGCACTCGCCGAACCCGCCGGGGCGCACCGTAGACCGGCGGCAGCGTGTCAGGGAGCCGCACCTGGACGACGACCTCCTTCTCGCCGGCCTTGACGCGCACCTCGTCGAGGGACTGCCGGATGAGGTCTCCCAGGTCAATCTGTTTCATCTCCGAGAGAACGCGCTCCGGGTCGAGTTGGGAGACGTCCAGAAAATCGTCAATCAGCCGTACCAACTCCAGCACCCGCGCGTTAGCGCGTTCCATCCACCGGCGTTGCTGCTCATTGCTGACGCTGATCTCCCCGGTAAACCCCCCCAGGATCGTCTGCAAGTAATTGGACACCACGGCCAGGGGAGTCTTCAAGTCGTGAGAAGCCAGCCCCAGAAAGAAGCTCCGCATCCGATCCAACTCGGCCAGCTTGTCGGTCGTCGCTGTCAACTCCTGCTCTTTCGCCTGCGCTTGCCAGGCCCACTGTCGGCGCAATTCGACCATAATAGCCGAGACGCCGGAGGCCGAAACCAACAACGTGATTATGAAGGCCACCATAACGGCTGCCACGTACCCCGGATCCCGATGCAAACCTGGCGGGACGAAACCATTCAGATGGAGGTGCGGCAACCAGCCGACGAACTCCGCACCGATCAACCCCACGAACAACACACAGGCCAAAACGGCGACGGCGTAGGAATCCCGTCGGTCGAGCAGGATACTCCCGAAGCCAACGTGAAACACATAGAACATGAAAAACGGCGTCTCCACGCCCCCCACCAAATGCAACATGACGGTCAAGGCGATCAAATCAGCGACCACCTGGGCGAGAGCGAACCGCCGTCCCCACTGCGCCGCCTCCACTGGCGACCCGGTGCGCCATTCATGTCGCCGCTGCCAGAGGTGAAACAAAGCATTGTACGCCAAAATGACGCCGGCCGTGCTCAACACCGGGACCAACGGAAAGCCCGTTCCCAACACTGCATAGGCCAACTCGGCAGCGACCACCATCGCGCCAACTGCCAACCAACGCAGGCGAACATACTGCCACAGCCAGGGCAACAGGAAAGACCGCGGATCGGTGTCCCAAGCGATGTTCTCACCAGCCGGCTCCCGCCCCCCCACATCCCCCTCTCGCCTCTCACTCACTTTCCAACATCAAGTCCGGACGGACGATCTTGCGAGGGCCACCGTCCCGGCTGGTGGACCAATTCTTAGGCGGCTGAATCTCCAATAACCACTCCTCCCGACCCAGCGCGACGGCCCGCTCCCAGATCAATTGCCAGGCGCAGGGAATCTCCGCGTCCACCTCACACACGCCGTTCTGGGAACCACCACACGGTCCGTTCAACAACTGCTTGGAGCAACGCGCGATCGGGCAGATCCCGGCCGTCAGCCCCAGGATACAATCGCCACAGGCCTGACAGCGCTCCTCCCACACCCCTTGCTCCTCCGGCAAGCCCAGGAACATGGTGTTGAGCCCTGGCAGAGTAACGATCTCCGGGAAACGCTCGTTCATCGCCTGCACACCGATACCACAGGCCAAACTGAGGATCGCGTCGTACTCGGCCAATCGCTCTTTGAGCGGGTCAATGTACTCCCACTCACATTGACGCTGTACGGTGAACTCGTCCACCTCCATCGGTTGCCCGTCCAGCCGGGAGGCCATCCGCAAGGACGAAGCCAGGATGCCGACCTCCTTTTCGCCTCCGGCAAAGCAGACGGTCACACACGTGCCGCACCCTACCACCAGCACCTTGCGCGCATCCCCCAACAGATCCCGTATCTCTGCAAGCGATTTTTGCTCACCAACGATCATTTCATCCTCCGTTCATTCACAATATTGTGGTCTCATTGCCCATCCCGCTTCAGGGGATTGGGACCGACGGCCCGCACCTGCTCCGTCATTTCCGTGATCAACTCAGCGAACTGCGGCCCCATAGCCGACGAAAGATTCGCCATTCGTACCCGCTCTCGCCCCAGCCCGATCTGGTCGAGCAGATCGGCCACGTACTGCACTCGTCGCTTGGCGTTGATATTACCTGACAGGTAATGACAATCGCCCTCCAGTCAACCGGCCACCAACACACCATCCACCCCACGCTCGAAAGCGTGCAGCACTTCGGTGACCTCCACCCGTCCGGAGCACGGCACTTCGACGATCCGCACCGTCGGAGGGTATTGGATGCGCATCCCTCCGGCCAGGTCGGCCGCCGTATAGGCGCAGTGTCGGCAACAGAAAGCCAGAATCGTAGGATCAAACGGTTCTTGTGTGCTCATATACTTGCTCCTGCATCAACGCCTCAATCTCCGCTTCAATCTGCGTATCCCGGTAACGGATCAATTGGATCGCCTTGGCCGGGCATTCGGCCACACAAACGCCACATCCATGACACTGAGCCGGTTCGATGTAGGCCGCTCCGACAATCCCCCCCACCCCGTTGAACTCGGCCCGAATCTGCGGCACATGGTAGGGACAAATGCGCACACAGGTCAGGCAGGCAACACACTTCTCGGTATCCACCTGCGCCACGATGCCGCCCGCCTCCAACACATCCCGGCCAACAATAGTGATGGCGCGGGCTGCGGCCGCCTGGGCCTGGACAATCGTCTCGTCCAAGAACTTGGGGTAGTGCGCCATACCGGCCACGAAAATCCCATCGCTGGAGAAATCCACTGGTCGCAGTTTGACATGGGCTTCCAGAAAGAAGCCATCCATATCCACGGGCACTTTGAGCCGGGTAGCCAATTCATCGGCCCCGGCCGACGGCACCACCGGCATACTCAACACCACCCGGTCGGGATGGAGCAGCACTTCCTCTTTCAGCGAAGACTCCCACACTGAAACCTCCAGCCCCGCATCGGTGATACGCACTTCCGGGCGCCGGTCGAACGCATACTGGATGAACACCACCCCCTGACGACGAGCCTCGTTGTACAACCGTTCCTTGAAACCATACGTGCGGATGTCATTATACAGGATCGTCACCTGAGCGTCTGGTTTGAGTTGCTTGAGCGCCAGCGCGTTCTTGATGGACGTCGTGCAGCAAATCCGGGAGCAATACCGCTCGGCCGGCCCCACACACAGGATCATAGTGATCGCATCCGGTATCTCGTTCCCTCCCTTGGTGGCAGCCGCATCCAGGAATTCCTCGAACTCCTGCAACGTCACGATGCGCTGGTCACTGCCGTAGCCATACTCGTTCTCACTTTCACTCTCA
>CAZXVB010000003.1:11872-23475 GCA_964643875.1 uncultured Anaerolineales bacterium
TCTCACTTTCACTCTCATTCTCGCTCCCCCTCCCCCGATACTCCACCCCACCGGTGGCGACTATCGTCGCCCCGTGGCGGATCTCCCGCTGGCCATCGGGCGTGCGAATGTGAGATGTGAAACTACCCGCGAACCCGCTGCTTTCCAAATACTCGCTCTCCCGGTAAACCGTGATGTGCGGATGGGTAGTCACCCGACCGACCAACTGCGCCAGAAAAGCCTGCGGGTCGTGCCAGACCACCCGCCCCGCCTCCCAGCCGGCCCAGCGTCGGATGTGACGCAAATTACCCCCCAACTCGGACTCCCGCTCCACCAGGTGAACCGGGAAACCCTGGTCAGCCAACGTCAGGGCAGCCGTCATCCCCGCCACTCCCCCCCCGATGACCAACACCGCTTTTTGGACCGCGATCTCGGTCTTGTGAAGCGGTTCCTGACGCACAGCGTTCGCCACGGCCATACGCACCAAATCCATGGCCTTCTCCGTCGCTGCGTCCCACTGATCAGAATGCACCCACGAGCACTGATTCCGAATATTAGCCATCGTGAACATGCCGGGGTTCAACCCGGCCTGGCGGATCGCGTCCTGAAACAATGACTCGTGGGTCAACGGAGTGCAGGAGGCCACCACCACCCGATTCAGTCCCAGGGCGATGGTCTGCTCGGTGATGCGTTGGATCGAGTCCTGGGAACAAGTATACAGGTTGTGCTCGGCATGCACCACGCCGGGCAACGTCTGAGCATACTCGGTGACGGCCGGCACATCGAGATAGCCGCCGATGTTCGATCCACAATGACAGACGAACACGCCAACGCGCGGCGGCTCCCCAGCGACGTCCCGCTCCGGTGGATAGACCACCTCCTCCGTGCGCGTCCACCGGGCCGGCGCGACCACAGCCCCGGCGACGGCGGCCGCTCCGCTGGCCTCGACTACCGATTCGGGGATGTCCTTCGGCTCGCGGAACGGCCCCACGGCGAAGACCCCCGGTCGGCTCGTCTCCAGCGGGGCGAACGGTTGCGTACGACAGAACCCGTGTTCATCCAAAGCCACGTTCAATCGTCGCCCCAACTCGCGTGTCCCTTCCGATATCTCCATCCCTATCGAGAGCACAACCAGATCAAACTCCTCTTCGATTACCTGCCCATCCCCTTCCGCGACGTACCGCAGGATCAGGTTGTGGGTTTCCGGGTCCTCCACCACCATCGAGACCCGCGAGCGCACGTAGCGGATCCCATACCGTTCCTGGGCGCGGTGATAATACTCCAGGTAGCCCTTGCTGAAGGCACGCATGTCCATCATAAAGACAGACACCTCAGTCTCTGGCTCGTGCTCGATGGCCATAATCGCTTCCTTAGTGGCATACATACAACAAACCGCCGAACAATAATCGTGTTCTTGATCGCGGGATCCGACACACTGGAGAAAAGCGATTTTCTTTGGCGTCTGACCATCGGAGAGCCGTTGGACATGGCCGTGAGTTGGGCCGGAGGCACTCAACAGCCGCTCGAACTGAATCGCCGTGACGACATTGGGGAAGCGGCCCCACCCGTACTCCGTCGCATGTTCGGCGTGGAAGACTTGATAACCGGGGGCCATAATGACAGCCCCCACCTCCAACTCCACCACCTGCTCCACCATATCGTGGTGAATCGCATCGGCCTGACAGACATACCAGCAACTCAAACACTCCGAGCAGATGCCGCAGGCCAGACAACGGGCGGCCTCGGCCTGGGCCAACTCGTCGGTATACCCCATCTCGACCTCGGCGAAATTGGAGACCCGTTCTTCCACCGGCAACTCCGGCACCGGCACACGGGGAGTCACCTGCACCTCCCCCCGCGCGATCCGCTCCTGAATCTCCGCCCGGCTCAAGTCCACCACCGGCAACTCCGGCTTCAGGGGCGGCTCCAACTCGTCTCCCCGCAGGTAGCGATGGATGGACTCGGCCACCCGATGGCCGGAGGCCACCGCCTCTATGACAAAGGCCGTGCCGGTGGTAGCGTCACCGGCCGCGAAGACCCCCGGTCGAGTCGCGGCCAACGTGTTGGGATTGATGGCAATCGTCTGCTGGCGGGTGATCCCGACACCGGCGCTTTCCGGGATGAACGCCAACCCGGCCCGCTGCCCGATGGAAAAGATAACCACATCACACGGGATGACGTGTTCCGACCCGGCCTCCGTCTCCAACGAAAGACGGCCATCGGGGGTAAACTCCATAAACGTCACATTGAGGCATTCCACCCCTGCCACCCGCCCATTGCCATCGGATACAATCCGCTGGAAGGAACGGCTGGGGTAGAGATGAATGCCCTCCGCCTCACAAGCCTCGATCTCCCAGGGATGGGCCGGCATCGTTTCACGGCTCTCCAAACAGGCCATCCCCACCTCGGCGGCCCCCAGGCGGACGGCCGTGCGGGCCACGTCCACGGCCACGTTGCCGCCCCCCAACACCAACACGCGCTTACCGGCCACAGCCGGCGGCTCTCCCAGGCGCACATCCCGCAGGAACTTGGTGTTGATCAGCACTCCCTCCAGGTCCACCCCCTCGATGGGCAACAGACGGCCCTCGTGGGCACCGACGGCAATCAGTACCGCTTCGAATCCCTCGGCGAAGATATCGTCCAGATTGTCCACCCGCGTGTTGAGCCGCAACTCCACCCCCAGGTCCACAATGTCCTGTACCTCGCGGTCCACGATCTCCGCCGGGAGACGATATTCCGGCACACCCACCCGCAGCATCCCGCCGGCGACCGGCAGGGCCTCAAAGACGGTGACGCCATACCCCTGTTTACACAAGTCCTGCGCCGCCGTCAGCCCACAGGGACCGGCGCCGATCACCGCCACCCGTTCAGGATAGACCCGCTCCGCCGGTTCCGGCGGCGTCCGGGGCTGGGCATACACCTTGTCGGTCACGAACCGCTTGAGGGCGTGGATGTTGATCGGATCGTCCAATTTGCCCCGGTTGCAGGCATCCTCGCAGCGGTGGTTACAGATACGTCCACAGATGGCCGGGAATGGGTTGTCCTCCTTGATTACCCGCAGGGCGTCCTCGTACCGTCCCTCGCGGATCAGAGCGATGTACCCCTGCACCCGCTGTCCGGCCGGACAGGCATTCCGACAAGGGGCGATGCCCCGCTTCTCGATAGCAAAAGCGTTGGGCACCGCCTGAGGATACAACTTGTAGGCGGCCCGCTGGACGGCCAGCCCCTCATCAAAGCGACCGGGGATGATCACCGGGCAGACCTGGGCACAATCACCGCAGCCGGTGCACTTATCCACATCAATGTAGCGCGGATGGACCCGTACCCGCACCGTGAAATCGCCCGGTTTCCCTCGGATTCCGAGCACCTCGCTATTCGTCAGCAACTCGATGTTCCGATGACGGCCACAGTCCACCAACTTGGGGCTGACGATGCACATAGCGCAGTCATTAGTCGGAAAGGTCTTATCCAACTGGGCCATGTGGCCACCGATGGCCGATTTCTGCTCCACCAGATAGACCTTGTAACCGGCCTCGGCCAAATCCAGGGAGGCCTGGATGCCAGCAATGCCCCCACCGACGACCATCACCGCACCGACCACTCGTTCATCCATCACAAGATCGTCGCTCATTCCCATCCTCCCATCGTCCCATCGTCCGGCAGTGCCTCTGTCTTGCGTCGGTAGCCGCAAAGGGCGGCGGATGAATGCGGACGAATCACGCCGCCTGGGCAAAACCTCCTATGCCCCGTCATTTATGTGGGACCGTCGTGGCCGGTCTTCGTCAACCATCGGCGCATATGACGGCGCGCCCAGCACAGTCGAGAGAGCAGCCACAGCCCTCACCCCCATTACTCCTTCAAAGGATTGGGGCCGAGGTCCCGCAACCGTTCCGTCATATGCTGGATAGAATCGGCGAAGGTCTGCCCCATCCCACCGGAGACGAAGTACATCTCCAGGCGTTCCCCGCCGACCCCAATCTCATCCAACAACTGCTTGGTATAAGCAACCCGCGCCCGTCCACGCAAGTTCCCGTGCACGTGGTGGCAGTTGCCGATGGGACAACCGACCACACAGACGCCATCCGCCCCTTGTTCAAACGCGGCCAACAGGTAACGCACGTCGGTCTTGCCGGTGCAAGGCAACTTCACCAGTTTGATGTTAGCCGGGTATCGAACGCGCAACGCGCCGGCCGTATCTATAGCCATATAGGCGCAATAAATGCAGGCAAACACGGTGATCTGTGGCTCCTCACCGTTCCAGCGATCCAGGGCCTCTGTCATCTCTTTCCCTACACTCTCTTCCACGATGTTCTCCATCCTCACCTGCCTCCACACTGCCCGACATTTTGACCCTCCTGCAGGTTCGTTCAAACCTGCGGAGGGCAGCGACCAATGTATCGAGTAGTGAAACCTACCTCACCTGCCGGCTGCCTGTTCGTTCGCAGTGCGCCCGCGCGCCCACGCACCCAACGGCAAACCAACGATCTGCGCATCCCGATAGCCCATCAATTGGATCGCCTTGGCAGGACATTCCGCCGAACAGGTTCCACAGCCGGTACAGGCGGCCGGATCAATGTATGCCGCGCCCTTGATCTGCCCCACCCCCAGGTCCTCATAGCGGATCTTGGGGATCCCAAAGGGGCACGTGCGTACACACGTCAAACAACCGACACACTTGCTCTGATCCACCACCGATACCACCCCGCCGATGTAAAGCTGTGGAGCCACCAGGATGGTCAGCGCCCTAGCAGCGGCGGCCTGGGCATTGGTCATACTCTCCTCGATGAACTTGGGGTAATGCGCCATCCCACAGACGAAAACCCCCTCGCGAGCCATATCCATCGGGCGCATCTTGAGATGCGCTTCCAGGAAGAACCCCTCGCTGGAAAGCGGCAGATCGAAGATGCGGGCCAGCGCCTCCGTACCGGGCGATGGCTCAATCATCATACTCAAGGAAAGGAGGTCAGGATGCAGCAAAATATGCTGGCGCAGCGATGGCTCCCAGGCCAACACTTCCAAGCGCCCATCAGCATCCAGACCCACCTGCGGCAGATGGGAGTCGTCGTAGCGCACGAACAGCACCCCCCGCCGCCGGGCTTCGGTGTAGAATTGCTCCCGAAAGCCATAGGTGATCATATCCTTGTAGAGCACCACCACGCGACAGGATGGGTTGATCTGCTTAATCCGAATAGCGTTTTTCATCGTGTCCGTGCAGCAAGTGCGGCTGCAATACTCGACGCGGTCCGGCGGGCGCACGCATTGAATAAACACCATCTCCTCCAAACCCTCAATGCGTTCTGGGCGATGGATGACAATATCCTCCAATTCCAAGGACGTGATCACACGCTCATCCCGTCCCAGCAGATACACGTCACCCCGCCATTCCTGTCCGCCGGTAGCGATGATCGTCACGCCATGGGGAACTTCGATCTCCCCGTCCGGCGTGCGCACGGTTGAGCGGAAGCTGCCCAGGCTGCCCTGGTTGGCGATCACCTCCGAGCTGGTCAGCACCCGGATTCGCCGATGGCCTAACACCCGGTTAACCAGGTCTCGCAGCAGCCGCTGGGGATTTTCCCCTTCGGCGACATAATAAATGTGCTGCAAGTTGCCGCCCAGTCCGGCCTCACGCTCCACCAGCGTCACATCATAACCGGCGTCGGCGATATTCAGGGCCGCCGTCATCCCGGCCACGCCGCCGCCGACGACCAGTGCCTGTCGCAGCGGTTCGATGGCTTGTTTACGCACCGGCTCGGCCAGAGCAGCCCGGGCCACAGCCAGACGCACCGACTCCTGGGCCATCCGCGTGGCAGCCGGCGGGTCGTCCACGTGGGGCCATGCGCACTGCTCGCGGATATTGGCAATCTCCATCAGGTAGGGGTTCAACCCCGCCTGCCGGGCGATCCGCTGAAAGAGTGACTCGTGTGTCCGATGGCTGCACGCAGCCACTACCACTCGGTTGAGGCCGCGCGCCACGATGGCCTGCCTGATCTGTTCCTGACCAAACTCCAGGCAGGCATAATCCAGCACTTCGACGTGGGCCACATCTGGCAGATCGGCCGCGAAATCCGCCAACGCACTCGTATCCACCACCCCGGAGATGCTGGGGTAGCAACGGCAGATGAACACCCCCACCTGGGGCCGCTCGTTCCGCACGTCTCGCTCCGGCGGGAATCCATTCGGCACAGAGAGGAACGGATACTCCCGGCTGGTGGGGTACCGGCCCAGGTCTCCAGAGAGCAATCGCATGACACCGCTGGCCGCACCGGCTGCATCCAGGATCGTATCGGCGATCTCCTTGGGGGAAGCAAACATCCCACACACGTAGACACCAGGGCGACTGGTCTCCAGCGGCGCGAACTTGTCCGTCTCGCAAAAGCCATACGGGTTCAACTCGATGCCCAACAAACGAGCCAGGTCATCGGAGTGACGCGGTGGCAGCGCTCCCACCGACAACACTACCAGATCGAACCGCTCCTCGATAAACTCCCCTTCGGCGTTGGGATAGCGCAGGATCAAGTCGTGGGTTTCGGGATCCTCCAGGACGATGGATATCCGACAACGGGTATACTCCACACCGTACTCCTGCCGCGCCCGCTTGTAATAGGCATTGAATTCCTTGCTGAAAGCCCGCTCGTCCATCATAAAGATCTGGCAATGAACGCCCTCCAGGCGCTCTTTGGCCAACATAGCCTCTTTAGTAGCGTACATACAACAGATGGAAGAGCAATAGGGATGCCTTTCATCCCGCGAGCCGACGCACTGTAACCAGGCGATCCGTTGGGGACGCTTGCCGTCGGAGGGGCGCATCACCACCCCCTCGGTGGGGCCGGAGCGGCTGGCCAGCCGCTCGTACTGCATCGAGTGAATCACATTGGGGAAACGGCCATATCCCAACTCCTCATACTCGGCCGCATCGGAAATTTCGTACCCCAACGACAGGATGATGGCACTCACGGCCACGTCTCGCTCCACCTCCTGCTCCTCCAGGTCCACCGCCTGCGTCGGGCAGACCGTCTCACATCGCCGACACGTCTCACAGCGGGGCAGCTTGTCTACCACATACGCATCCGGCAGGGCACGCGGGGCCATCTTGTAGACCGCTTTGCGGATGGACAAGCCCACCTGGAACGGGCTGGGCAGAGAGACCGGGCAGACACTTTCGCACAGGCCGCAGTTGATACACCGTTGCGGGTCCACATACGTGGGCCGCTGCCGAACCGTCACCGTGAACGCCCCGGCGTATCCGGCCACGTTGACCAGGTCGGTGTTCGTCAAAATCTCGATGTTGGGATGCAGGTTGTGGTCCAAAAAGGCGGGCGATATCGAGGGACGGGTACAGCCATATCCATGGTCGGAAGTCCCCCGACAGAGCACACAATCGTGAGTAGGGAACATATACCCCAACTGGGCCACCCGCCCACCCAACCAGGGCGTATTTTCCACCAGGTAGACCTTCAGCCCTGCCTCGGCCAGGTCCACCGCGGCCCTCATTCCACCAACGCCCCCACCCACCACCATCACGGCCGCCACGGGTTCGCTACGTATATCAGGCATACGATCCAACTCCTTTGTTGCGACCGGCCTCTAGCCGGACCGCCTCATCCTTATCCATGACGGGCATAGTCGGGCAACAGTATGGGGGAAACCACATCCGTCTCCACCCCGGCCTCTTCCAATTCCCTGTTCCAGGCCGCGACGTGGGCCAGGGTAGGCGTACCCAACGACACCTGATGAGCATATGCCGCCGCCGAGCGACCGGCGCGGCGTCCAAAAACGGTAATTTCCAACAGACTATTCCCCATCAAACGGTTGTGTCCGTGTACGCCACCACTGACCTCACCGGCGATAAACAGGCCCGGCACATCGGTGGACGCGTCGGCTTGCAGACGCACCCCACCATTCTGATAATGCAGCGTCGGATAGACCAGCATCGGCTCCTTGGTAATGTCAATCCCAAAGCGGGCAAACTGACGGACCATGGCCGGTAGGGCTTTCTGGACCGTCCCCGGCCCGTGGATCATTTCGATGATCGGAGAGTCGAGCCACACCCCCGGCTGGCCGGTCGGCGTGATGATACCTCGATTTCGGCCGCCGATCTCTTCCGGGGCGCACTCCCGGATCAAGGCGGCCGCCTCGACATCCCGGGGTTCCAACGGATAGACAAACAAATCTCCATCCACGTTGACCGGCTGACCGCCCAGGCCGCGCACCTTCTCCGTCACCAACAATCCCACGATCTGCTCCGGGAAGGCCGCCCCGGTGGGGTGATACTGCATAGATTCCAGGTACCCCAACGGAGCGCCGACTCGATAGGCCAGCACCACGCCATCGGCCGTCGCGCCGTAGTGATTCGTGGTGGGGAAACCCTGGTAATGCAGCCGCCCGCCGCCGCCGGTGGCCAGCACCACCGCCTTGGCCTTGATGTAGGAAAGGATCCCCGTCTCCAGGTTCTTGGTCACCGCACCGGCGATCCGGCCCTGATCGTCCAACACCAGCTCAATGGCCGGCGCGAACTCGATCACGGTAATATCGTCTTCCCGATTGCGCACCTCGTCCCGCAGCGTGCGCATAATCTCCGCGCCGCTGTAGTCGCGGGCCGAGTGCATCCGCTTCCGGCTGGTGCCGCCGCCATGGGCCTCGACCATCGTGCCGTCCGGCTCCTTGTCGAACATCATCCCCAGGTCTTCCAACCATTTGATGACAAAGGGGGCATCCATCACCAGGGCCTCGACCAGGTCCGGGACGTTGGTAAAGTGTCCCCCGCCGATCACGTCCAGATAGTGGATCGCGGGGCTATCCTCCGGACGGTCGGCAGCCTGGATGCCACCCTGGGCCATCATCGTGTTGGCATCGCCGAAGCGCAACTTGGTCACCAGGACGACCTGGGCGCCGTTTTCCTGGGCCAGCATGGCGGCCGAAGCGCCGGCGCCTCCCCCGCCGATGACCAACACGTCCGTCTCGATGTCCGGAGCGCTCAAATCGAAATCCGCCCCAATGTGGGGACGGCCCTCCATCACCCGGGCCAACTCGACTGGCATCCGCTGCCCCTTGCTGACCCCCACCCGAATGGCCTGAAACGTCTCATCCTTGTAGTCCGGATGGAAAAGTTTCAACAGCTCATCGCGCTCCTCCAGGCTCATCGCCGGGAATGACTCCTGTATCCGACGGGCTCGGGTGGCCTCTACCTTGCGAATAGACTCCTGCATTTCTGGCGGATATCCGCTCATTCCGTTTCCCTCCTCAATACTCGCTACTTCGGTTCGATGTCCCGTGCTTTGTACCGCGCCACCAACGCCTCCCGATCCAAGGCTTTCAAGGTGGCCATTTCCTCGTCGAACTTTCCGGCATCGATCTCCTTCAAGCGCTCCTGCAAATGGCGAGAACGAGGCGCCAGATAACGGCCATACAGACGGCGGGCTAAAATGGCAATGTTGTACTGCGCCTCCTCGGCCGGACAACGGGCAGCGCACAATCCACACATAATACAATCGAACGACAGATCGGCCATGCGAGCGATGTCGCCGCGCATACCGGCCGCCATATACATCCGCACGTCAATCTCCTGGGGACAAGCTTTCGTGCAGGCCCCACACCCCAGGCAACGCAACACCTCCGGATATGTGGCGAACAATGTCGTCGCCGTGGCCTCCAGTTTGGTCAAATCGTACCGGGCGCGTTGAGCCGGGAAGAACGGAATCTGAGCCAGATACATGCCGGGTTGTACCACCGTCTGACATGCCAGGCCGAAATATAACTTGGGGTCCCCCAAGATCCGATAGGCCGTGGCGCAAGCACCGCAGAACCCTCCTCGGCACCCTACACCACGCACCAGGGTATAGCCGGCGTACTCCATAGCCTTCATAATCGTCAGAGTTGGAGGGACCATATACTGCTTTCCCATGATGTACACCGGGATCAGGTCAGCATCGGTCACTTCAGGTTGTTTCTCAATCTCCATCATTGCCCCCAATTTTTGTCACTCTCCGCCACCGTCACTCCTCACCAACCTCTGTCCACTCATCCTCCCGGAAAGTCACCAACGGCAGTGGATCCTCGACGCTCCTGCCAGGCAGATATTCGAACGTCGCCTGAACCTGTGCGCCAATCGCCCGGAACACCTGTCCAACCGGCAACTCGGACGGACAATCGCTGGTACACATCCCACAACCGACGCATGAAAGCACCATGTGATTCAAGCGGGTCAGATGGAACAGCATTGTATCGGCCGGCAGTCGGTAGGCCCCTTTGCGCTGCGCCCAATTCATGTACTGGATCGGGTCGTGCTCGAAAACCGGGCTCTTGAAAAGACAGGTTTTGCAGTAGCAGATCGGACAAACGGTCATACAGTTGTGACAACGCACACAGGCCGCAAACACCCCCTCGATGCCCTCCGATTCCAACCGCTGGCGGATGTCATCGAAACGCGCGTCCCGCACCTGAGTGCGGGCGGCCACCACCTTCTGGATCACTGTCTCCCGTGCCTGGTCGTCACCGGAGGGCGTCAAGCCCAGCTTCTCGGCCATCTCGTCGGGCAAACGAACAGGAATACCGGCCGCCAGGTCAGCGCCTAACAGCTCCAGCACAACGTCCGCGCCCCCCTCGATGTGCGGTTTCTCACACATTTGACAGGCATCCCGGAAAGCATACCCTTCCTGAGGCGATAGTTCTCCGCTCTGGGCTGTGGCAACCAGCGCCGCCATGTCCACCCCGCCGTTGGTACGCATAGCCTCGTAGACCGGCACATCATAGGTCCCCAGGCAATCCATCCCAATCACGACCATATCGTCCAGGCTGGCCTGCCGCAGTTTGACCAATTCGATCAAGGCGCGTAACTCACACGGACGGAGCAGCACACCGATCCGGCCACGCGGTTCTCGGACGGAGACTTTGCCGGCCACTCGAGCCGCATTCAACCCCATCACCGGCGCCAGCGGGTTGGCCGCCTCCAACAGATCCACGTCAACCACCAGGGCCGGCGTGATCGTCCCGGCCGGCGTTTCCATCGGCAGCAACAGAGCATCCACCACATCGGCCTCCAACAACTGCCGCAGGAAACCCCGTACAGCCCCCAAGGTATCTTGATTTTCGACAGGTATCACTGTTTTCATCGTCTCTCCTTCGATCAGACTGCCCACTTCGAACGCATCGGATTGGGGCCTTTCTCTTTCAACGCTTGGGTCATCTTCGTCACCGTCTCGGCGAAGCGTTGCCCCTCACTGGCGCTGATCCAGCGCAGCCAGACCCGATCCTCATCGTAACCGGCGCTTTTGAGGATCTCCTTCAACGCGATCACTCGTCGTCGCGCCTTGTAGTTGCCGGACTGGTAGTGACAATCGCCGGGATGGCACCCGCCGATCAACACCCCATCCACACCGTCCAACAGCGGCTTGAGCACATATGTAGAATCCACCGACCCGGAACACATCAATCGGATGATGCGCACGTTGGGTGGGTACTGAATCCGCGACGTACCGGCCAGGTCTGCCCCGGTGTACGTACACCAGTTACATAGGAATGCGACAATCTTTGGTTCGAAATTATCTGCCATATTGCCTCCTTAATAAAATCTTTTGGGTGCGTTTCATTTCAGTTGGAAAGTGGGCAACCCTCCCGCAGGTTGCCAT
>CAZXVB010000004.1:0-16440 GCA_964643875.1 uncultured Anaerolineales bacterium
TGGCAACCTGCGGGAGGGTTGCCCACTTTCCAACTGAAATGAAACGCACCCATATTATTTTCGTAAAGTAGGAGAGGAAAAAACTGGAACTCAGACCCTGGAAACTTACCAATCAGATGGCATCTGCATTGGGCCTTGGACGCCGACGGTCAGTTGAGGAACCGTTCGATGTAGGCGTGGCCATTGATGGGAATACCGCCTTGCCGTTGCCCCCCCCCCACCTCAGAGAACAGCAACGTCAACGAGAGACCAGCGTCCTTCAGGCATTAGAATATGCCAGCGTCCACCTTGCTCCCATTACAGCCACTCCTCAATTGGAGGCCGAAGTCCTGTTGAGTCACGTCCGGGGCTGCTCACGGGCTGCTCTGCTGGCGCACCCCGAACGAGAACTTTCCCCCCAGGAATGGAAACGATATCAGGATTGGGTGCAGAAACGGGCAACCGGTTACCCCCTTCCATACATCACCAGACGGGTCGAATTCTACGATCTGGAGTTCGACGTCTCCCCGGAGGTGCTAATTCCCCGCCCGGAGACCGAGATGTTGGTGGATTTGGCCTTGCGTCGTCATCCACAGACAGTGGTGGATGTGGGTACTGGGTCGGGATGCATCGCGATCACGCTGGCCGTGCATTTGCCCCAGGCACTGGTCTACGCCTTCGACATCTCCCCTCAGGCGTTGGCCGTGGCCCAGCAAAACGCGGAACGCCATGGCGTCGCCGAGCGGGTGATCGTGATGGCCAGCGACGTACTGACCACCCGCCCCAATCCGGTAGACTTGGTCGTCTCTAATCCCCCCTACATTCCATCCGCTCACTGCGCCGGCCTGCCGATCTCGGTACAATACGAGCCGCCACTGGCGTTAGACGGCGGCCCAGATGGTCTGGACATCATCCGGCGGCTGTTGAGCCAGGCGCCGGCAGTGTTACAACCAGGGGGAAGTCTACTGGTGGAGATCGGCGCCGACCAGGGGGCGACAGTCCGCGAGTTAGCCCAGGCGGCCTTCCCCACGGCCGCGGTACGCATCCACCCGGATATGGCCGGGCTGGATCGGGTGCTGGAGGTACAAACGTGATCCGCCTGGTAGCCCTGGATGTGGACGGGACACTGGTAGGGGACGATCTGACCATTTCCTCCCGCGTGCACGCAGCGATCCAGGCCGTGCAGCAAACGGGGGATACCATCGTCACGCTGGCCACAGGGCGTATGTTCGATTTCGTCGCTCCGATGGCCAAGTCGTTGGGTATCACGGCCCCCTTGATCTGCTATCAAGGGGGAATGATCAAATCCATACTGGACACCGCGCCCCTCTATCAGATGATTATGCCCTCGGATGTGATGCACCAGGTATTGGCCTGGCAGTGGAAACGAAACACCCGCTTGGTGCTGTACGCCGACGACGACGTATTCTTGACCGAACGGACCTACTCCGAGGCGTACTATCGCTACTTTCTGGGAAACCGTCTGGTGTGGGTGGACGATCTGGCCACTGTGGTTGAGGAACACACACCTATCAAATTCGTCGTCTTTGTGGACCCCGACGAGGCGGAGACCATACGCGATGAGCTGGCCCAGCAGTTCGACGGACGGATCGAGGTCACACGTTCCCACCAGGAGGTTGTGGAGGGAAATCCGGCCGGAGTCTCCAAGGGGAACGCACTGCAATGGCTAGCGGCCTATCTAAGCATCCGCCGCACGGAAGCTATGGCCATCGGAGACCACGACAACGACATCTCGATGGTGATCTGGGCTGGATTGGGCGTAGCGATGGGAAACGCCAGCCCCGCCTTGAAAGCGGTGGCCGATTGGATCGCGCCGCCAATGGAACAGGATGGCGTGGCTGCCGCTCTGGAACGATTCGTACTTCGAAAGGAACGACCTGTCAATCGGGAGGAAGTTCCACCTCCGTATCGGCGATCATATACAAACGATCCAGCCTGAAGCCCCGTCTCCGATAATAGGGCCGCGTGCCGATGGCAGCGATGACAGCGATGCGTCGCCATCCCTCCTGACGGGCAATACGGCTAGCCTCTGCAATCAGTCGGGTGCCCAGACCGACATGTTGGGCGCTTCCCTCCCGGCGAGACCCCAATCCCAGCGCTGGCCCGTAGACGTGTACCTCGCGGATCATGGCACAATCCTGTAACTCATCTATCAAGGGGGGGACTTTAGGCAAAGAAAGCCGCAGGAAGCCCGCCAACCGACCGGCGTTCTCTGCGTCGGGAGCGACCACATAGCTCAAGAAGTACTCGCGCGTGACGTCGGTCTCATACACCAGGCGCTCCAACCGGAGATCCTCCGGAGCCACTGCTTTACCCTGCACCTCTCGACAGCGGATGCACCGGCAGTGCATATCATGTTGGGCCATGAAGCGTTTCACGATCTGCCGCAAATTAGATTTCGTCACACCATCCACCACGTTGGGGGCCGGGATGTCGCGCATCAAGCGGTTGAGACGACAGTAGGGCGGGATGGCGACCTTACACTGTGCCAACAGATGCACCAACGTCTCTTCGTCGTAGGGATAGTATTCCCCTCGCTGCCAATGCGTGTATAGGGCAGTGTTTACCAACAGGGTCGTAGGGTAGATCTTCAACTCATCGGGACGGAGCGCCGGATCGTCCCACAGACGATGAAAATCGGCCAAGTCGCCCTCCGGTGTAGCGCCAAGCAGATTCGGCATCCAGTGAGCGACAATCTTGAACCCCGCCAGTCGCAGCAAACGAATGGCACGACGGGTATCGGCTACGGTGTGTCCCCGCCGATTGCGTGCCAGAATCTCGTCATCCAGGCTTTGCACTCCCAGTTGCACCTTGGTCACGCCTAGCCGTCGCAACCGACGCACCTCTTCCAGGGTGATGCTGTCGGGCCGCGTCTCCACCACCATGCCGACATTGCGATGTGTGCTCCGTTCATTGAGCCGCTGGGCCTCCTCCAGTGTGGCCGCCTCACGTCCATTGAGGGCATCCAGGCAGCGATGCACGAACCACTCTTGGTAGTCCGCCGGATAGGCGGACCACGTCCCCCCCAGGATCAACAATTCCACTTTGTCCACCGAATGACCCAGGTCAGACATGACCTGTACCCGTCCGGCGACCTGGTCATACGGATCGAAATGGTAATCAGCGGCCCGCATTGCTCCCGGCTCGTCGGGCAGATAACTCTTGGGCATTCCCTCGACGGATGGACAGAAAACACATTTGCCCGGACAGGGGGCCGGGGCTGTCAGTACGGCCACCGGCGCGACGCCGGAGATGGTGCGGGTGGGCTTGACCCGCAACCGGCGGATCACACGCGGGTCTGGCGCGCGTCCTTCTTCCCGACACAGACGGGCATACCCGTCCAGTAATTGCCCTTTGGAAAGAGTATCTCCGCCCGGCAGGGGATGACGCCGCAGGATCCGGGTCAGATGCACCGCGGACCACGTCTCCGCCGATTCGACCTCCGAGAGAATCGTCGCCAGTACCTCACGATTGTCACCCACATCGAGGTCGAGCGGCGCGGAAGGGACTTGTTTTGAGGACGTTCTTAGTTGCTTCTCTGCTCCCATTTCAGTATAATTCACTTATGGACAGGTTGACCATCGAACAATTGCTGGCCATCAATCGTCAATTCTACACCGGGTTTGCCCGGTCGTTTGCCGACAGCCGCACCCTTTCTGATCCGGCCATCATATGCATTCTACCTGATATCCCCCCAGGTGCAAGAGTGCTCGATGTGGGGTGCGGCAACGGGAGATTAGCCCTGTTGCTGGACCGAGAACGTCCCGGCGTACAGTACGTGGGCCTGGACGCGATACCGGAACTGGTGGAAATCGCCCGTCAGCAGAGTGAACAACTATTGTCTATCGCCGCTCGGTTCCATCAGGTGGATATCGCCCGCGCCGGATGGCATCGGGATGTGTCCGGCGCCCCTTTCGACCGGGTGCTGCTCCTGGCGGTACTGCATCACATTCCCGGATGGGAGACCCGTGCGCAGGTGTTGCGGGAGAGCGCGGCCCTGCTGGCCCCTGATGGCCACTTGATCCTCTCGACGTGGCAGTTTCTGGACACTCCTCGGCTGCGGCGCAAGCTACTCCCCTGGGAAACCGTCGGCATCCCGGAGGAAACGCTGGAGGCGGGTGACTATCTACTCGATTGGAAACGTGGCGGGCAGGGAGTGCGTTACTGTCATCTGGTGGACGAGACGGAGATAGAGCGGTTGGCCACCGAGACCGGGCTTCGTGTCCGTCGAACGTTCCGCGCCGGGGGACGGGAGGGGAATCTGAGTCTATTTGCCGTCTTGATGCGTTGATTCGTTCCGGCTTGTCCGGGTCAGGAGATACATACGTGAACATACCATTGCGCTCGCTCTTTTCATTTGCATTGGCTGGCATCCTGCTTGTCTTACTCATCCTGGCGGTAGAGATGATCCCTTCTGCCTCCGCCGGTGGGGATGTTCCCCCCGCTCATTTGGAACCTGCATTAGCGCGGGCGCTGGCAGACGCATCCCCCAATGCCCGCATCCACATCATCGTCGAGATGCGGGAACAAGTTTCCCCGGCCTCCATCGTGACAATGCATACCGCGCCGCATACCAACGACCGCCTCGCGGCCCGGACGGCGCTGGTCGAGGCACTCCAGGCTACCGCCGACCGTGCCCAGGCGAATGTGCGCGCCTACCTGGCGAGGGAACAACGACAGGGCAATCTCACGGCAGTGCGGCCTTTCTGGATCTTCGACGGCCTGGCTGTGTACGGCGCTCGTCCTGACCTGATCCGCACCCTGGCGGCGCGCCCCGATGTGGCTCTCATCCGCCTCGACCATCGGAGGCGATGGATCGAGGCCCCGCCGGAATCCACGTTCGCCCCCGAAAGCGAAAAGCGATTGCAGCCGGCCTCAGACCGCGCCACGACCGTCACCACCACTCCCGTCGCGTGGGGCGTCGAACGCATCCGCGCCGACCAGGTGTGGGCCAGCTTGGGGATCAGCGGCACTGGCGTCGTCGTCGCCAATGTGGATACCGGCGTGGACTGGACACATCCGGCACTCCAGACCAACTATCGGGGATACGACCCCAAGGGGTTCCACCAGCACGTCGGAAACTGGTTCGACGCCACCGACGCCGGTGCGCTCTACCCGGTGGATAGCTACGGTCACGGCACTCACACGATGGGTACACTGGCAGGCAGAGACGGCATCGGCGTTGCTCCCGACGCCCGCTGGATCGCGGTGCGGGCCTTCGACCACAGCGGCACCGCGATGGATTCGTGGATCCACGCCGCCTTCGAGTGGCTGCTGGCTCCGGCCGGGGACCCTGCTCTGGCCCCCGATGTGGTCAACAACTCGTGGGGTAACAGCATCGGAGGCCTGACGACGTTTCAGGCCGATTTGGATGCTTTGCGGGCAGCAGGAATCCTGGTGGTCTTCTCAGCCGGAAACAGTGGGCCACAGCAAGGCACTGTCGGATCGCCGGCCAGCCTGCCCGGCGCGTTCGCCGTGGGCGCTTCCGATGAGGACGACGAAGTAGCCTACTTCTCCGGGCGGGGACCATCACCGTGGGGGGAGGTACGGCCTCACGTGGTCGCGCCGGGTGTACACGTGAACTCGGCGCTGCCGGGAGGGGCATACACGGAGATGAATGGCACGTCCATGGCCGCTCCACACGTTGCCGGTGCCGTTGCGCTGATACTGAGCGCACACCCCGGCCTCGATATCACCCAGACGATCTCGGTGCTCACCCGTACAGCCATACCGATCACCCTGCCGATTCCCAACAATAACAGCGGCTATGGGCGCATTGACGCTTACGCAGCCGTCGCCCTGACTGCCGATGCCGGGCAGATCGGCGGTGTGGTGCGCAGCGACGGTCTTCCCATCGTCGGGGCCACGGTCGAGGCCACGCCAATGATGAGCGGGACGCACGGCACGGCCACAACCGATGCCAACGGCCGCTATCATCTCTTCCTGCGTGCCGGCGACTACGACCTCACGGCCCGCGCTTTCGGATACACACCCGCGTTTGCCCATCGCGTCGCCGTAACGACCGGCCTGACTACGACCCACCACTTCGACCTGAGCGCCTTGCCCACCGGGCGAGTGTATGGGACAGTGGTCGGGGAGGACAGCGAGCCAGTCGAGGCGACCGTCGAGGCGCTCCAAACACCGGTCGCCGGGGTCGCCACGGGAGGCGCGTACACGCTCGATCTGCCAGCCGGAGAATACACACTGCAGGCCCACGTGGTGGGATATCGCGTCGTGACGGCCAGTGTGACGGTGACGGCCGGCCAGGCCCAGCGGGTGGACTTCGTTCTACCGAAAAGTATGCGCTTGTTGGTGGTGGATAGCGGGGCCTGGTATTACGGCAGTCAGGTGGGCTATTACCAGGAGGCACTGGACGCTAACGCCTACGCCTACGACGAGGTGCGCATCAAGCATCCTCCTGACGATAGCCCCGTGATTACCGACCTGTTGAAATACGACCTGGTCATCTGGTCGGCCCCTAAGGACAGCCCCGGCTACGCCCAGGCCGACGATGCCCTGAGCAGCTACCTGGAAAACGGCGGCAACTTACTGCTCAGCGGTCAGGACGTGGCCTACTGGGATACCAGCGTGCTTTTTGCCCCTTACTACTATCGCTTTTTCCACGCCTTCACCAGCCGGGACAATGCGCCCAGCCGGGAAGTAATCTGCGCCCCCGATACCCCGTTCGAGGGATTACGCTTGACCATCGAGGGAGGGGACGGCGCGGATAATCAAGATTACCCCGATGAGCTGTGGACGAGCGACACGGATCACACCACACCGGCCTGTAGCTATCGGGGAGGAGAGTACGCAGTAATTCAGGCCGGATTCTGTGAAGCTCATCGGGCGCTCGGCCTAGGATTCGGCTTCGAGGCCATCGCCAGCGCCACCGACCGGGCTGATTTCATGGCCCGTGCTCTGGATTGGTTCGCCAGCCCGCGCCAGACTGTCGCCGTCGAGTTGCTACCGCAGACGGAGACAACGCTCGTCACAGCCCCGGGAGGCGTCGTGACCCATACTTTTCGCTTGCGCAACACGGGAGAGGTGGGAACGACCGACACGCTACACGTCGAGTTGGCGGGCGCCGCCTGGGAGACCACATTGCTCACATCCACTGTGGAGTTGGCACCTTGCGCGGTCGCGTTGGTGAGTCTCCGGGTCACGGCGCCGGCCGACGCCACCTGGAATCAATTCGACATCCTGACAGTGACCGCTCGCTCCACGGTCTCCCCCGCGCTGGTCGAGACGCAGGTGATCACCACAAAGGTCAACGCGCCGGTGCTGCTGGTGGACGATGATCGCTGGTACGATCAGGAAGGGCGGTATATGGACGCTCTGAACGCGGCGCGCATCCCTTTCGATTATTGGGAGGTCGAAGATGTGTTTGGTGCCGGGTCGCCGCCGGCCGACATCTTGCACCGCTATCCCGTGGTACTGTGGTTCAACGGCTACGACTGGTACGATCCGATCCATCCCAACGAACTGGAACGCCTGACGGACTATTTGGACGCAGGAGGGCGGCTGTTCCTCAGCTCCCAGGAATACCTTTACTTTATCAGCCCACCGGAGAGTTTGACGCGGGACTATTTCGGGGTGGCGGAACATTCAGAGGTGCTCTCCCATACCACGGTCACCGGTGTGCCGGGGAATGCACTTGGCGACGGCATCGGACCGATTGCGCTGGACTATCCGTTTCGGAACTTGAGCGACAGCGTTATGCCCATACCCGGTGCAGCGGTGACCTTCCGGGGGCAACATGGCCAGCCGGCCGCGGTGACACACGGGGGAATGTGCGCTGACGGCAGTCCAGCCTGCCGGTGGCGGACGGCCTTCTTCGCTTTCCCGGTGGAAGCGTTCCCCCTCGCGGAGCGCACGACATTGATGGCGCGTGTGGTGGGCCGATTGAACTGGCTGGGCAGCTCGGAGCTGCTCGCCGACCGCGCCGTCGCCCAGATCGGCGAGACCGTGGGGTACACACTGACCATCTGTAACGATGGGCCGGGCGAAGTCGTCGGCGCACAGGTCAGCAACACCCTGCCTATCGGCACAGAGTTGATCACCGGCCCCACCGGTGGCGCAAGCTACGACCCCCTCACCCGACGGGTACATTGGAGCGGAGATTTGTCGTCCGGCGAGGCGCATACGTTCACCTACCGCCTGCTCTCCACCGGTGGCACAGCTCTTACTCCGATTCGCAACCGGGCGACGTTCACCGTGGGCCAACAGGGCCTACGCTTCGAGCGGGAGGCCGATGTACGGATCGCAGCACCGGACCTGAGTCGTAGCTCGCTGACCATAACGCCAAGCACGGCGAACACTTCAGATACGGTCACAGTAACATTGATTGTGCGCAACGACGGACTGGCCGACGCCCCCCACGTCCACGTGGACGCCCCACTCCCGTGGAGTATGCGCCTACTCACCGACACACTTTCAGTGGTGGGGGGCGGCACGGCGACTGTGTGGGGCGAGGCGAACCGTCTCCAGTGGGAAGGGCCGCTGGACGTCAGTGCAGCGGTGACGCTGCGCTATCGCGCTGTGGCCTTTGCAGTGCCGAAGACTTCCACCTGGGCCTACGTAGCCGCCCGGCTGGATGATGGCCTGGGTAGCACATGGGAACGGGGAAACTGGCTGTACATTCGGCCCTGCTGGGCATACCTGCCTGTTGTGGCAAAACGTCAGGACGGTTCATAAGGCCGGGCGTGTAGCCGCTTCTGTGTACCATAGTGGCGAGCTTGCCGCTTCCAGCCCAGGTCGCCCAACCATACATAGGCCCAGGCCGGCACAAGCGGCCTGGACATCGCATCCTTTGCTTGTTGGGAGAAAGGCCGGATTTCCATCTCGCACAGGGGAAACAGCTCGACCAGCCAGCCCAAACGGGTTAACTCATCGGCGATGATCTGCCGTGTCACAGACAACGGCTCGCCGACGCGTGAACCATCTAAAATAACTGCCTTCACAAAGCACCTCCTTCCCATCCGCTTATCCGGTCACTGGACATTTTGGGCAAACGAGGGTATGATTATACCATCATTTCACTACCCGACATATTGATCGGTAACCCTCCCGCAGGTTTGATGCACGTGTATAGCCCCACATCAGGGCACAAAATGCCCCCAAACCGCTTCTGAACCTGCGGGAGGGTCAAAATGTTGGGTAATGGGTTTACAAACATTTGCATATTGTGGCCCTGACTGCATAGCTTGTCAAGCACGAGACGAAGATTGGGAGAGATATGGGAAAAACACAAAAATTGTTGCAGGAACTCACTGATGCCCACGGCGTTCCAGGATATGAGATGGAAGTCCGAGAGCTGGTTCGAGGCTACCTCTCCCCCCTGGGAACCGTGACTCAAGATCGGATCGGAAGTGTGATCTGCCAGCAGGGTGAAAGCGGCCCACGGGTGATGTTGGCCGGACATATGGACGAGGTCGGCTTCATGATTTACCACATCACCAAAGAAGGGTTCCTCAAATTTCATCCCCTGGGAGGCTGGTGGGATCAGGTTTTATTGGGGCAACAGGTGGTCATCAAGACTCACAAAGGGGACATCCCCGGTGTGATCGGAGCCAAGCCCCCCCACTACTTGTCGGAAGATGATCGGAAAAAGATCGTCAAAAAGAAGGATATGTACATAGACATAGGGGTCACGTCGCAGGAAGAGGCTGAGAAGATCGGTGTCCGTCCTGGTGACCCAGTGGTGCCGGCCACCCGTTTCCAGGTTATGGCCAATGGCAAGACATACCTCAACAAGGCATTCGACGACCGCGTCGGTGTTGCCCTGATAATTGATCTGCTGCGCCACTTTGCCGACACCGAACATCCCAACACCATCTACGGCGTCGCCACGGTGATGGAGGAGGTGGGAACGCGGGGGGCCAAGACCAGTGTCGAGTTGGTTAATCCAGACGTGGCAATTATCCTGGAAGTAGATATCTGCGGCGATGTCCCCGGCATCGAACCGGAGGAGGGCAACGTCAAACTGGGCGCTGGGCCGAGTTTGTTGCTGCTCGATGCCCGCATGATACCTAACCTTCGCCTGCGAGACCTGATCATCGAGACGGCCCAGGCATTGGATATCCCGCTCCAGCTTTCTGCTATGGTGGGCGGCGCCACCGATGGATCGCAGATTCACCTCCATCGAGCCGGTGTACCGACCGTGGTGATCGGGGTCCCTACCCGGCACATCCACAGCCATGTGTCCATTATGCATCGGGATGATTATGACCGGGCGCTTCAATTGTTGATCGCCGTGATAGAGAAGCTCAACGCGAAGACCGTGGCGGGGCTTATTCCCTGAACTTCCCTGAACAGCGACAGCGGTGGTCTCTTCCCCTGGTTTGTGTTCCGGTGGGGAGTATTGGGAGGGCCTGGGACGAAGCGGAGCGACAATCGGGCGTGCAATCAGTGCCAATATGGCCGAAAAACGACCCCCTCGCGTGGGAGAGGGTCGTTTTTCATTCGCTACTCCGACCTACGAAGAGCGACGGAGAAAGTAACGCAAACGAATGAGGAAGGTCAACCGTCAACGCAGGCTACCTGCGCTCCGGCATATGAAGATGTGGGCCTCGTGGGGGCCGGAGATACGGCTTATGCTGTTGAGTTTGCTCGCACTGGCCTTTGTATTCATGGTAGAAGCGATCGCCACACACCGCTCCCCTCCCGGCAATGCATCCCAGATGCGCCCCGTCTTCTCGCCGCCGCCGGGTTACTACGCCGATGACCTCTCGTTCACGATCCAATCGCCGGTGGCAGCAGCCGAGGTGATCTACACGTTGGATGGCCACACGCCCACGCCAGATGTGGCGCTCCGCTATACACACCCGATCCGTCTCCAGCGCGCCAACAGCTCTGTCACCATTGTGCAGGCCCGACTCCTCTTCCCCGATGGTCAGATGGGGCCGGTGGTCTACGGAACGTATTTCGTTGGCACAAACTCGGCCACAAACTCGGCTACAAACTTGGGCACAAACTCAGCCACAGACTCAAAACCGGACACTTTGCCTCTGGTGTCTCTGATCGTGGACCGCGATGATTGGGAAGGAACTGAGCGGGGTATCTACACCCATCCCCAGGCACGTGGCCGGACATGGGAGCGCCCCGTGTACATCACGTATGTGGATGCCGACCGCCGTCACGGCTTCGACGTCCAGGCCGGCATTCGTATCCACGGCGACGAAGACCGTACACTGCCCAAGACCTCGTTCCGGCTCTACTTTCGCCGCTCAATGGGGACGGCTTCCCTGACGTATCCCCTCTTCCCCGATAGCGACGTTCAATCCTTCCAACGACTGGTGCTATCCGGCGGCGGGCAGGACTATGCAGCAACATTGACATGGCCGTGGACACTGCTGCGCACCCCCTTGGCCGATCGTTTGATGCGTGCGATGGGAGAAGAGGCCATTCATAGCCGCCCGGTATCACTGTTCATCAATGGGAAACCCTGGGGCATCTACCGGTTGCGCGAGCGACCAGATGAAGATTGGTTCGCCAACCACTACGGGATGCCATCGGTGGACCTGTTGGAATTTTCCCCGGATGGCGAGGTGCGTGTGGTAGCGGGAGAGCGAACCGCCTGGGATCACCTGGTGACGTTCATCGCCCAGCACGATATGACGGATGCCGGGAATTACGCCTACGTGGAGACCCAGCTAGACATTGAAAATTGGATTGACACGCTGTTGTTGCGGCTCTACGCTGCTGATGCGACCTGGCCCAACGACGATTGGCTTCTGTTCCGCCCCCGCATTGCTGGCGGGCGCTGGCAGTGGTTGCTGCGGGAAGCAGAGCGGTACTTTGGAGTGCCGCCCACCACGGCAGAGACGGACACGCTGGCTCGAGTTCTCTCCAGCGAGGGATGGGACGCCCGCATTTTCCGCCGGTTGTTGGAAAATTCCACCTTTCGTCTCCATTTCCTCCGCCGGGCGATGATATTGTTGCACACAACGCTGTCCGCGCCCTCCGTCACGGCACAGATAGACGCTCTAGCAGCAGAAATCGCCCCGGCCATTCCCGTCGAGAGCGCCCGCTGGCCCAGCGTGAACGATTGGGACGCCCAAGTGCAGGCTCTGCGGGACTTCGCCTGCCGCCGTCCGGACACCATACGCAATCAGCTCGTGGCCCACCTGGGGCTGGAGGGAACCGTCCACCTGACGTTCGAGCCGCCAGACGATGGACGGGGAACCGTGGCCGTCGAGGGGATCGTGATGCACGCGCCGATCTCAGACACGGCCTGGCAACTGGTCGCTTTTCGCCACGTCCCACTCCAGGTGACGGCGGTCCCCACGCCTGGCTATCGCTTCGTGGGGTGGGTGCAACCGGAGTTGCCGTCTCACCCGGTCATCACCTGGACGCCGGATGCCAACCAGACATTCACACCCCGCTTTGAACCGCTGGCAGCCGCAGCGCCCCGACCGGGGGATGTCGTTTTCACCCTCGCCGCCGATGACTCATTCGAGCTGATCGAGTTGATGGTGACCCGCCCGGCCGGAATAGATATGCGTGGATGGCGCATCACCGACAACGACACGAAAACCGCCACGGATGAAGGTTCGCTGATATTTCCATCCAGTTCCGCCCTGGCCCACGTGTCGGCCGGCACGCGCATCCAGATCGTGTTGCGGCCCTCGCTGAAAGGGATGCCGCTCCGGGACGATCTGCAAGCCTGGGACCGCCGGATGACGCTGTACGTCGCAGGCGGGCATCTGGATGTCGAGACCGATCCGGGTTTCGCCTGGGGGGAGCAGGACAACCTGGTTCTGCTGGCCCCTGGCCCCACCGATGCGTTCTCCGATGACATAGGTATCGCTTTCGTTTCCCATCACACGGCCGTCACACCGGCTTCCTTTGGAATCCTTTCCGACGGTGTGTGGCCGGAAGATTAGGAGGTATGTATGGATAATTGGCTCAATTTGACTCCCCCCGCGCCGCTTTCTTTAACGGCTCTGACGATCAATTTATTGCTGAGTATCTTGCTGACCAGTGCCCTGGCCTGGTACTACGTCCGGTATGGGCGTGCGTTTTCTAATCGGGCCAGGTTCGCCCAAACGCTCCCCCTCCTGGCCGTGACGACGACACTGATCATCTCGATAGTCAAGTCCTCCCTGGCGTTGTCGCTGGGGCTGGTGGGGGCACTCTCCATTGTCCGTTTCCGTACGGCCATCAAAGAGCCGGAAGAACTGTTGTACCTGTTCCTGGCCATCGCGGTGGGCCTGGGGTTAGGGGCCGATCAACGCCTTCCCACTCTGCTGGCCGTGCTGATCATCCTGGGCTACCTGTTGGCGCGGGCCTTCGTCTCCCCTCGTCCCTCCAGGAACAATCTGTACCTGAACATCGCCGCCGTTCCTTCCGAGGCCGACAACGTCAGCCAGGTCTTCACGCGGATCAACGACCTGTTGGTGCAATACACCCAGGAAGCCGATCTGCGCCGCCTGGACCGCGTCGCCGGCACCTTCCAGGCCACGTACCTGATTCGCTGTCCCGACGCCCGGAGATTGAGCGCCTTAATGGACAAGATGAACGCCTATCTGCCGGATTGCGAGTTCAGCTTCGTCGAACAGGAGAACGCATTGGCAGGTTGACAGGGGGAAGCCACAATGAAGATCGGGGAAAGTCAATCAATGCGTTCCAGGGTCGCCAACGCCAGGCGGGTAGCCGGCTTGCTGATGGTAACAACGGCTTTTCTGGCCGGATTGCTCGTCGGTCGGCCACCGACCGCTTCCCACCTCTGGCAGGCGTTGGGGACACTGCCGGATCGCCTGACCGGTGCGATGGGGCCGGCCGACGAACTGCCCACGCTGACGCTGGATATGGATTTCGCCGCCTACGACGATCTACTGACCCTTCGGGCACAGGCCATTGCGGATGGGGTCTATATCCCCGCCGACAAGGATTTCGTCGAGGCGACGATCCGCATCACTGACGGCATGAACGCCTCCCTGTCTCCCGTGTCGGTGATGGTCCGCCTACCGGAAGGCCCCACCGGTTACCTGGTGAACAAAAACGATACGGAACCCGGTTGGGCGTTCGAGGTACACACACGACAGGAGGAACGCCTGTGGGAGGCGTCCGAATCTGGATGGCAAACCTTTACCCTTTTCCCTCTGGGTAACGAGGAGATGAATGAAGATATGCTCACCGCCTGGGCGTTCCAGCAGGCCCTGGCCCGCGAAGATATCCTGACGGTGGGGATTCGCTTCGTGCATCTGGTGTTCAACGGCGCGGACCGGGGCGTCTATGCGCTCCGAGAGGGGTTCGGCGACCCGTTCCCCACCGATCAGGGTCGCCCGGCCGGCGTCGCTCTGCGCTTTGATGTCCGCCCGCTCTGGGAATCCATCCTGCACTTCCAGGGCGACGCCGAGGCCGCATTTGCAGACCCGGTCGCTCGCCTCTGGGCGGATGATTTCCACGCCTTCACGGTCTCGGTGGTCTATCAGCCAGAGGAGACGGTGACCCGCGAGCAGGTTGAGCGGGCCGTGAGCTTGTTACGGGCAGTGCACAGGGGAGAGATAACAGCCTCGGCCGCCTTTGACGTCGAACGATATGGCCGCTTTCTGGCGCTGGCGGATCTGTGGGGCGTTTCGGAGGCCGTCTCACCGGTCTCTGCGCGTTACTTCTATCACCCTATCGCCGACCGGCTGGAGCCGGTAGGATTCGACGCTATCCCTCATCCCAAGGAAAGTGGCGCGCGCCTTCCCCTCTCGGCAACTTTCGGTGATCCGCTCATCCAGGCGGCGTACATCCGCGCAGCCTACCGACTGTCCCAGCCCGATTACCTGGCGACGCTGCGGACAGAGATCGAGCCGCGCATGGAACGTCTGCGACGAGGCATCGGCGAGGTGGGGCAATCTGGTCTGTGGGAGGCGTTGGCAGAACACCAGGCGTTGCTCCGTCAATCGCTGTCGCCAGCCCAGCCGGTGATGGCCTACCTCGACCCCACCACATCCTGGTTGAGCGGCACCCTTTCTATCGAAGTGGAGAATGCCATCGCCCTGCCGGTGGAGATCGTCGCTTTCGAGGTCGGCGGGGCAACGACGTTGCCGGCCGATCGTCGCTGGCTCCGTACTTCTGCAAGGGCCACGCCAGTCACGTTGCCCAACCATCCAGAGGAGGTTATCCTGCCGGGGGATACTTTGAATTGTTCGCACACTGCGCCGTCCCTCTGGTTCGACATTCCGTTGCAGACGGTCTACCGCCGCGACCGGGACCTGGATTGGCTGACGGAACCGGAAATCGTCGTCCTCACCCGCGTCGTGGGGCTTACTGCCGTGCAGCGGACGGTGGTCCATTCCGGCGTGCTGCCGGTGGAAGGGAGATGACTCTATGAGCATCCCCCACCGCGCAGACTGGCGCTATGAGTTGAAGTTCGTGTGTGACGGTTGGCGACTGGCCCAGGCCCGAGCATGGATTCGCCTCCATCCGGCCGGGTTTGTGACTACATATCCGCCTCGGCGAGTCAACAGTCTGTATTTCGACACCCATCACCTACGCGGAGCAAACGAGAATCTGGCCGGTGTGGGCGAACGGCAGAAGTTGCGCCTTCGCTGGTATGGAGAGGACATGGAGGACATCCGGCCGGTGTGGGAGATCAAACAAAAACGCGGGGCTGTGGGGCGTAAGTTCCAACATCCGTTGCCCTGTCCGCTCGACTTGCGTCGTCCCTGGGCCGCGATCCTCCCCGATCTGCTGGTCCATCTCCCGTCGGGCTGGCTCCCCCGGATTGGGACGATGGAGCGCCCCACGCTGCTCAACCACTACCGACGGGAGTACTACGCGACCCCCGATGGGAAGGTGCGTCTCACCCTCGATTTCGAGCAGGTAGCCTACGACCAGCGATGGCAAGCACGCCCCAATCTCACTACGCCCCTTCTCCAGCCGGATCGGATAGTGATCGAGGTCAAAGCTCCGGTGGGAGCTGAGGATCCCTACGCCGGACATGCCTGCTTGTCTGCCATCGCGGCCTCGCTTCCCATTCCCCGACAGCGCAATTCGAAGTACGTCACGGCGCTGCTGCACTCGTTAGGATGATGGGGGCAAGCCGTCACCGAAGGAGCACCCGATCCGCCCCCGGTTCGCCGTTTGCGCCGATCAATGCCCACCGTTGACCGGTCAACGGATCGTACAGGCCCACTTCGAGGCTGTACGGGCCGGGCGGTGCGTCACCTGGCACGGTCAGCCGGTGCAGTTGAAGAAAGCGATCCCCCGGTCGGAGGGTAGTCGGGTCTACCCACAGGCCATCATCTCCCGCCAATATCTCGCCATCCGCCGTCAGTAGGTGAGTGAAGACGGCCAACCGTGGCCCGTTGTAAACTCCCGGCGGCGGGGGGTTGGCTACGATAGGGATTGGTGGCAGATCGAGTGGAGCGGCCACCTGCCAGACGGTCCACAATATGGCCGTCTCGCCAGGAATCGGGTCGGCCCCATCCATCCAACGGAGTGTCG
>CAZXVB010000004.1:16540-22964 GCA_964643875.1 uncultured Anaerolineales bacterium
TGTTGTCATCGGCAGCCGGATGGCCGTGTAGCCAGATAGCGAGCTGTCCGGCGCTCTCCCGCCCGTCATAGGAGCCGATTCCAGCCAGGCGGCTATCAGCGGGTCCGGTGCGGGCCACTGCGTCAACAGGACCAGGGTAGCGCTGTCTCCATCGCCTGGCCAGACCAAGACACGTCGTGGGTCGAACAGCCGGATGGCGAGGTCGTCTCGGTGCGTGTCCACCGTCAGGGCTAGACGGTCCCACGGCCCCATCAGCCCGCTCCCCACTGCCACGTCGCTGACCGCCGGCGTGGCGTCCAGGTAGTGTGCGATCTGGCGGTAATCGGCGCGGTACAACAGACGTACCATCGGCTGCCGGGGCCAGATGAGGAAGTAATCCCGCAAGTCGCGGACGGCGTTGACGACGAGGAAGAGCGCCGTTATCCCCACGGCCAACCCTCTGGCAAGGGGGGCAGCCCGCGCCCCAACACGTTGCCCTACCTTGGTCATTTCGGCCAACGGCAGGGCCGGCAGGATGTAACTGGCCGGTTGGGCCAGAATCGTATGTCCCAGGCTGGCCGGTGGCGTGCTGAGGAAGGCCGGCATCAGGCCGACGATCCACCATAAAACTAGGAACGCATAGCGCGGCTGTCGCCACCGCCAGAGGGCCAGGAGGACGCCAATCCACACCAGTGCCCCACCCAGGATGTCGAAAACCGGCCGGCCGGCCAGGTTGTACAGCCATTCCGGATCACCGGTGGCGTGGAACATGCCCATCGTTTGCCAGGTGTATGACAGGAGAGGCTGGAGGTTGCCATTGCGTAACTCTCGCAAGGGCACGGCCAGTTCGATCAGGCGGGCATCAGCGCCGATTCCCTGGGCGGCCGCTGTGCTCCATCCCTGGGCAATGGCGACCGCCATTGGCGTGATCATCGCGGCCGCCACGCCCAGCGCCCATGTCATCCCCTGCCAGTGCCGGCGGAATTGCGGCCGATGGCATAGCGCCAGGTATCCCCCAAACAGCCCCCATACGACCGGCAGCAGGCGGGCCGCGTAGTAGGTGTAGAGCGCCAGGCCCAGAGCGACGCCCGCCCCCACCCACAGCCGGATGGCGATTTGGCCGCCGGTCTTTGATTCTGCTTCCAGTGCTCGCCACAGCAGGTAGAAGGCCGTCAGGGCAAAGGGCAGCAGCATGATGTGGCGGATAGCCGTGCGGCTGTAAATCAACGACCAGAAGGAGCACGTCAGGGCCAAGGCCCCGACGGTGGCCACGAGGCGACCGTATAGTCGCCGGGCCAGGAGATACGTCAACAGCACCGATAGGGTGCCCGAAACAACAGAGAGCAGGTGTCCGCTGAGGGAGTTGAATCCCAGGAGTGCGTGCACACCGGCATGCAGGTAGTGGTAGAGCGGCTCGTGCCCGGACGCACCGGTGAAGTAAATAGGGAACTTTCCCGCCAACACGTCGCCGGAGAGGGCGTGGATGTTGATCAGTTCATCGTCGCGCCAGCCGGGTGGTACGGCTTCCAGGCCAACCAGGCGCAAGGCAAACGCCACTCCCACCAGGGCCACGATGCCCCATCGCTCCTTATGTCTCATCCCCGGCCCCTCACTCGGCATGCCACAACTCGATCCCATCACCCACGACGACGCCATCCACCATCAGCGGCAATCGAACCCCATCGGCCCGCGTGTAAAGTCCGACCACGATGCGCGCCGGCCTGCCCTCTGCTCCGGATGCGGGCCAGGCCACACGATGAACCTGGACAAACACGTCACCCGGATGCCAGTCCCAGGCAGGGGCGTCCAGGCGGTCCTCTTGAGCGATCAGCGTCTCGCTTTCATCCAGCACATGCACGAAGACAACGGCGGCGTATCCGTATTCGGTGGGGGGAGGAGGGGCAAAGGCAGACGGATCGCGCACCTGCCAGGCGGTCACTACCGAGAGGCTCTCTCCGGCTACCGGCTGTGAGGGAGAGAGCGTATACCCCAGCAAGGATACCACCCCTCCAAAATCCAGCGGTAATGTGGTGGCCCGGTCGCCGACGCGCACCGCGCTGTCCATCTCCCCCAGGATGGCATGGGCGGCCTCGGTGGGCCGCCAGGAGAAGACGTCGAAGTAGGGGACGGCGTCGTCGGGACGCAAAGCGACTCGTTCGATATACTCGATGTACCGGGAGGGTAACCGGTCGGCCAATTCCGGGGCCAGGGGCGTCCCGGCGGGGATCATCAACAACGCCTCGGCAGTGGTCGGCGCGGCCGGGAAGACCAACGCCCGCCGGGCGTCGCACCAACGGAGCGTGAGGTCGTTCTCGTCCCTGTACCTTCCGTCCCGCCGTAAGCGCATGTCGGCGATGAAGGGATCGAGCGGCAGGTCCGGGAAGAGAGAGGAGAGTGTCACGGTTCCCTGGTAGGGGGTGGTGTTCAAGTAGTCGGTCATCGCGGCCAGATAGTGGAAGTAGGCGGCGCGGGTGGCAGGGGACTCTCCCCACCGGACGAAGTAGTCGTAGCCGGTGCGGGCGGCGACTACCGCCAGCCAGAGCGCCCATCCCACCGTAAATGTCCGTCGCCACCCCGCTCCCCTCCGACGCCCAATCCAGCGCCCCGCCTCGACGATTGCCAGGGCGGGCAAGATCATCATCGAGGCCTCGGCGACTTTGCTGTGGAGTGTGCTGGTGTATGCGCCCAGCACCAGTGTGGGCAGCAGGCCCGCCGCCAGCCACATCAGTGTAAAGGCGTAGGCTGGCTCCCGCCAGCGACGCAGACAGAGCCACACGCCGGCGTAGAAGAACAGGCTCACGAGCGGGTCGAAGATCGGTCGCCCCGGCAGGTTGTAGGTGACGAAGCTGTCCCCGCGCACGGAGATCGTCCCCAGGCCGCTGAGTACGTTTTTCGCCAGTGGCCTCCAGTCCCCGCCCAGCGCCGCCTGCAATGGACCGGAGAGGGTATTGGTGCGTCCCCATGCACCGGGGTCAAGCAGATGGGGGGCGGCCAACGCCCCGGCTACGAGCAGCGCCCCGATGAATGCGCCTTTGTATCGCCGAAAGGTATTCCGGTCACGGAGTGCCAGATACCCTCCCAGGGCCAGGAATGCCAACACGGCCCCTCGGGCGGCTTCGTAGACGTAGAGCGACCCGGCCAGGGAGAGCGCAAACATCCCCCAGGCCCACCAGCAGCTCCTTCGGGGAGGAAGAGATAGGGGGGAAGGTGGCTCACCGGCCGGCGGCAGGTCCAATGCCCGCCACAAGAAGTAAGCAGCAGCCGTGAAGAGCGCCGGAGCGGGTTGGGAGTTGAGCGCCAAGCGGCTATCGCACACCGTCCAGAACGAGATACCAAGCAGGGCCGCACCCCCTAGGCCCACGGCCGGCCCAAATGCCCGCCGTCCCCACAGGTACGTAAAGCCCAACAGGATCATCCCAAAGAAAACGGAGTGGAGGCGCAGCGCCAGCTCCGTGGGGCCGAGGAGGTGCATAAAGGCAGCACCGGTCAGCATGGGCAACGGCTCGTAGGCGTATCCGTAGGGTGCTTCGACCGGCATCAGTTGCCCCCTCCAGGCCGCCGCAAAGAAGTAGCCCGTGTCGCCCTCGTCGTGGGTCATCCCCGGCGGCACGCGATCCAGCCGATACAGCCGGAGGAGCAGGGCCACCATCACGATCAGCGCCAGGGACACCGCGTGCCACAGATTGCGCCTTGCGGTGTTGTCACTCACCAACTCACTACCCGACATTTTGACCCTCCCGCAGGTTCAGAAGTGGTTTGGGGGCGTTTTGTGCCCTGATGTGGGGCCATACACGTGCAACTGACGTAATTTCAAACCTGCGGGAGGGTTACCGATCAATGTGTCGGGTAGTGAACTCACCAATCACCTCCACAGTGACCTCCAGAAGGATACGGTCTCCGGCCGGCACGCCGTCTATCGTCACCGGCAAGCGCGTCCCATCCAGCGGGTCATACATCCCGACTTCGAGTTGATACTGCCCCGGCGGTGCGTCGGCGTCCACGGGGATGGCGTATGGGTCCACGATCGTCTCACCAGGGATCCAGGTGGTGGTGGGGGCCTGGTTTCCCACCGGCTCGTTGTCCTGCTGGCCCCATAGAAAGTTGTCCCGCCTGGCGTTATACGTCTCCCCCAGCAGGTGGGTGAAGACTTTGTAGCGCGTCTGGATCGGCTCGCCGGCCTGCCAATACAGTCGTAGCGTCACCGTTTCACCGGGGGCCACGACCGGCTGCGGCAGGTCATACCCCAACAGACGGATCCGTTCCCCCAGCAGGGCGTCCAGTGGATACGTCCCCTGAGCTTCTTGGGATTCCCCGCCAGTTATCCGCCCCACGATCGTCACTTTCCCCACCGTCGTCTCCGCTCCCATTTCCATCGGCGGGTCGCTGTCAGCGTTGATCTGCACGCGGACGGTGTACTGTCCCGGAGGGATGTTCGCCGTCAGGGGGATGTCCACTTGTTGTCGGGTAGCCCCGTTCCGGGCCGGCGTCGGCGGGGGGGCAATCACCTCCTGACTGGCGTGCCCGTCGCGGTCGTAGAGTCGGACCGTCACCGGCCCTGTAGGAGGCAGGTTCCAATAGAGGAACAGGTGAAGTGTGTCTCCGGTGCGGTAGCGGGACAAGGGAAGCTCGGCCATTTTCGGTGGGAGGTGGAATGTCGGTCGTAGGTCGGCACCAGTGGCGGCCCGTTCTCTTGTGCGGGCGTAGAATTGCAGCTCGTTCTCGCCAAACCGCCACGTCGCACTGAAGACGGCTCGCTCCGCCAGCCAGGATTGCACCCGGCCCTGGGGGTCTATCCGCAGGGCATCAGGTGTGCGCACCAGCCAGACACCGTCGCTTTGCGCCCATACCGGGGCAACGTATGTGGCGATGGTCCCCGCGTCCACTGCGGCTCCATTAGGTATCTTTTGCCAATCCCCGGCGTAATGGGCTGCGAAGATCGGCCAATCCCGGTCTGTGTGCAACAAGAGGCCATCGCCGACACGCCTGTGGGCCTGGAGGGTCAGGGCGAGCGAGATGTAATCGTCGCGTCGGGCGCGGCCGGGGTAGAACGAGGTCAGTCCCACCAGGGCCGCCGCCACGACGAGGCCGCCGCTCGTCACGCTCCACCAGGGCCGCCTCCGTTCCCCCCCCGCTACGCTCCATCCCAGCAGGACGTAGAAGCAGACCGAGAGAGGTAACAGGTAACGCGGTGCCAAGCGGGGGGCGTAGTAGAGATGGATAGGCAGTGAGACGAGGTAGACGATTATCGGCGGCAGGGCCAGTCCCAGGGTCAGCATACTCCCTGTTGCCACCGAGAGCGCCGACCGGGCCAAGCGTGCCCAGCGGATCAGCCCGATCAGCAGGATTCCAAAGACCAGCGCCGTCCAGGCCGTGTATCGCTCCAGGTTCACAGGTACACCCAGGGCTAACATCGTGGTGTAGAGGTGCAGGAAGGAGCCGGGAGAGAAGGGTTCGGCTGTGGACCAGGTGGGCATACGGGGTAGGGCGTATGCCAGCCATGGCAGGAAGAGCAAGGCAGCAGCGCCTTGGGCTATCAGCCAACGTTGAAGCAGATGGCGGGGGCGACCTGTGCGCAGCCATAACAGGGGAAACGCCAGGTTGGTGATGATAGGCAGCGACACCATCAGGAACAGGCTCCACAGCCCGCCGGACACCGTCAGAACGTAGGCCAGCCAAGCCCCCCGGTTCGCGCCTCGACTGCGCCATATCCGCACCGTCGCCCAGAGAGCGCCGGCGGCCAACGTGGCCGCGCCGATGTACATCCGCATTTCCTGGGACCAGGCAATGGCAAAGCGGGAAAGGGCAAAGCAGAGCGCCGACCAGCGGCCCACCGAGCGCCCTCCCAGCGACCGGCCCAGTCCATAGACCAGCACGACCCCCAACGTCCCCATCCAGGCCGATGGGAAGCGCAACACGAATTCCCCATCACCGACGAGTAGCCACCAGGCCCGCAAAGCCAGGAAGTAGAGTGGTGGATGTACGTCGTGAGCAGTCCAGTGGACGATGTCACGCACCGGCAGACGGGCGGCCCACGCAGCCAGGCCCTCATCCCACCAAATGGAATGGTCGGCCAGGCCCCACATCCGCAGGGCAAAGGCCAGCAGTGCGATTCCCAGGAGCGGCCAATCTCTCTTCGGTAAGCTCTTCATACGGGTATGCGTTTGCTCCCCGATGGCCGTTACCTGAGACCGCCCCGTGGCACAAATTGGCCAACGGGGCGGTCTCCCTCCAACCGGTCAGCATAAGCAGCCGCGTCGGTTTTGCAAGGCTACCTCTGCCTCAAATCCCACGGCGACTGCAAACGCCCCGGTGCTCGCACGCTCCGCCAGGCGCGTATGCCAGAATAGGCAGCTTCGTGGCAGCAGCGGGGCGTGCTAACATGAGTAACGACTGTCACATTTGGGTGTGTTTCAACTGAGTTGGAGACCCTCCCGCAGGTTGAACT
>CAZXVB010000005.1:0-3224 GCA_964643875.1 uncultured Anaerolineales bacterium
CTTTGGAAGTGCGCCGCACGTCGCTCAATTTGCGTCGCGGTTCAATGCCTCGGCGATTGCCCGACTCAACACTTCCAGCGAGGCAGGTTTGGATATCCAACACACCAGCCCGGCCTGGCGCAGGGCTTCCAACTCTTGTTCCATCGGATGACCAGTCATCAGAATGACCGGTATGTCCCACATTCGCTCCCGGATGGCATAGAACAAGGCCGCACCGCCCATCTTTGGCATCACCACGTCGCTCAATACCAGGTGGACGGCCTCGTTGGTATCTTCCAGAAGCGCCAAGGCCTGTTGGCCGTTTTCTGCCTCCCACACGCGATAGTTCAGGTCCCGCAGGCTGTCCGTGATCACCATACGCACCGTAGGATCGTCCTCCACGACCAGGATCGTTTCCCCGTGCCCTTGTGGGCAGGTCATATCTTCTCCCGATGGCTCCGTTGAGGCTTGAGGTACGGTAGACAGCTCGGCCAGGGCCGGCAGGTAGATGGTAAAGGCTGTACCTTTCCCAATCGCAGTCTCGACGTCAATCACGCCGTTGTGTTGTCCAACGATGCCATGAACTTGCGACAACCCCAGACCGGCACCCAGACTCGGGTCCTTGGTAGAGAAGAAAGGCTCGAAGATATGGGGCAAGATGTCGTTGGGGATGCCTGTGCCGGTATCCTCGACCCGCAAGCGCACCCAGTCGCCGGGAGTCAAACCCAGGGCCGGGACCTCTTCTCCGGCTGCAATCTGCACGCGCGTCAGATCAATCCGCAATTCTCCCCCTTTTGGCATCGCGTCGCGTGCATTGATGGCCAGATTGGTGACCACCTGGTGGATGCGAGTGGGATCGGCATAGATAGTGTAATTGTCAGACCCGTAGGTCAGGTGTACTTCGATGTTTTCCGGCAGTGTCCGGCGCAGCAGAATGACATCTTCCCTTAACAACGTCAGCAGATCAAGTGGTTGCTGTGTCAGTACGGCGCTACGACTGAAGTCGAGAATCTGGCGAATCAGGTGGGTGGCCTGCTGCGCCTGCCGATAGATGAGGTTCACTCGCTCGCGCTCTGCCGGGGGAAGTGTATTGGAGCGGACCATTACCTGAGAATAGAGCACAATGGTCGCCATAATGTTGTTGAAGTCGTGAGCGATGCCAGCGGCCAATTGGCCGACTACGGCTAGTCGTTCCTGCTGTCGAAGCTGGGCTTCAATGGCCCGTTGACGGGTCACGTCCCGAATCACCAGCACCCACTGTTCCGATGGAGCATCGTTGGTCATTGGGCGAGCAATGACCTCGAAAATGTGTTGGTCGGCGGTAATCTCGTGCCATAGGCCGCGCGGAGGAGATGTCAAGATGTCTTCCAACGGACGGTTGCCTAAATGGGTTATCGGCTCTTCCACCTGCACGTTGCACAGATGAGCCATGGCGGCTTCTCCGGCGGGATTGGTCAATAAGAGGTGATATTCGGCATCTAGCAGGCAGACCCCTTCCGGGACGGTGTCCACGATCTGTTGAATGTGGTGGGCCTGGCTTTGAATCTCTATCAATAGCCGCTCGCGCTCTTCGGCTGCCCGTTGGCGTTCGGTGACGTCCCGCGCCACGATGAGGATCTCGGTGGCCTGATCATCGGAAATGATAGGAGAAGAGCGTACCTCCAAGGGAACTCGTTTGCCGTTGGCAGTGGTGTACTCAATGGTATACATATGGCTTTGGTTGTTGCCGGCTATTCGCCGTCGGTACCGTTCCTGGGCATCGGCGAGATATTCGGGCGGGATGAAATCGGTAATCGCCATATTTAGTACTTCCTCTGCCCGATAGCCGCTTAGTTCCAAACCGGCGCGGTTCACATACGTGATACGGCCTTGCATATCGTGGGAGAGGATGATGTCGTGGGCTGTCTCTGTCAACAGGCGATATCGCCGCTCGCTGGCCGCCAGGGCAGCCGTGCGTCGCCTGACCTCCCGCCGCAGAAGTGCATTGATGAACGCCAGCAAGCCAATCGCTATGAGTACTCCCACCACACCCCATCCCAGCCAAGCAGGGAGTTGACGAGAGGGCCTTGCCCCTCCCAACCAGTGTTGGAGCGCCTGGTAGTAAAACGAGTCCGGCGTGTTCTTCCATTGAGCCAGATACACATCCAATGTGGTCAGAACTTCCTGGTGACGGCCTTTGGTGGCTGCGAAATGCAGCTCGACCGGCTGGAAAACGATAGGCGCTTGCATCACCTGGTAGTCCCCACCGTGCAGTTTGCCGTACAGGCGACTGACAACCCCCACGTCAACCAAACCACTCTCCACGTGGGAAAGCACCTGGGGGTAGTCTGCCACTTCGACGTACTGAACTGACACATCAAATTGATCGAGCAAGTCCATAATCCGCAGTGTGTAGATGTCGTCGGGTACTACGGCCAGTGTTTTGCCCTCCAGGTCGAGTATGGATTGCGGCTGTTGATGGGAGCGGCCGTAGATGACACCCCAATTGATGAAATAGGTCTCGGTGTTGAAGTCAAAGCGTTGTGCCCGTTCGTCGGAATAGGCAATCGCGCCCATTAGATCAATCTCGCCGCTTTCCAACTGGGAGAGGCACTCCGCCCACTCACACGGGATGTAAGTCAGGCTCCAACCCTCTGCCTGGGCGACTGTTTCCAGCAAGTCAATCACAAATCCCTCGGCATTTCCACTTTCGTTTATGGTTTCGAGGGGCGGGTTGATGTACACTCCCATACGAATGTGAATTTGTGGCTGGGATGGCGAGGACACCGATATGATCGGTCGTTGAACTGCCGGCCCAAACCTCTGAAAAAGCCCAAAGAGGCACAGCACTGCCCCAATGAAGGTTTTGGATAGAGCCATTCGTTGATGGTACATAGGCTTACTCCTCAAAATACATAGCGGCATCAGTTGCCGTTGCTTGGTTGCTCAGTGGTCGGTGAGAAGCACGGCCGAAGAAAAATCACCAATAACTGAGGAAATTTGGCCTTGAGGTAAAAGTGACACGCCCATCTTCCCAATGCTCGCAGCCAAAGCCACTGCTCCCAATCTGTTTTCCGGCCTGTCCAACCTATTGGGAGATCTAATCGGTCACGGTTTTGATTGTTCGAAGTTCGGAAAGCTAATGACACACATTATACTGGACTCTGGCGATTCCCAAAAGTTAAAGGGGCATCCTGCGGGAGGGCTTTGCGAGCGCCGGAATGGGGATTCCGGCGCTGCGGCCCGCGAATCCCTATTCGCGGACG
>CAZXVB010000005.1:3324-22695 GCA_964643875.1 uncultured Anaerolineales bacterium
CTATTCGCGGACGGGCGCGAATGAAAACATCCTCCAGTTTGCCAGAACAGGCAGGTTGAATACAATATAAAGGGTTGAGATGAAGACCGACCGGAACAAGTACTATAGGGCAATGCGAACCACATGGGAGTCATAGACGAAATCAAAGAACGCCTCGACATCGTCGAGGTCATATCATCATACATCCCACTGCAAAAGGCCGGGCGAAACTACAAGGCGTTGTGCCCCTTCCACCCGGAAAAGACGCCTTCGTTCGTTGTTTTTCCGGACAGCCAGAACTGGCACTGTTTCGGCGCTTGCAACGAGGGGGGCGACGTCTTCTCCTTCGTGATGAAGCAGGAGGGATGGGATTTCCGGACGGCTCTGGAGGAATTAGCGCGGCGGGCCGGCGTCGAATTACACCCTCGAACCCCGGCCCAGGTCGAGGCAGAGAAAGAGGCCGACCGTCTGCGGAGTTTGCTGGATGTCGCAGCGGCCTACTACCACCATCTACTGCGCTATGCCCCGGAGGCCGAAGCCGCACGGGCATACGTCGCCCGTCGTCAACTGAACACGGAAACCGTCGAACGATTCCAGTTGGGGTATAGCTTGTCCTCCTGGGAGGGTATCCGAAACCACTTGACCGAGCAGGGATACACCATCGAAGAACTGATCGCAGCCGGCTTGTTGATCTCCAAGAAAGAGACAGGGAGCACGTATGACCGCTTTCGAGGTCGGTTGATGATCCCGATTCGTGATCCCAAGGGCCGCGTGATCGGGTTTGGCGCCCGCACACTCGACCCGGAAGGTGTACCCAAGTATCTCAACTCGCCGCAGACGGCGCTTTTCGACAAAAGCCGCACACTGTTCGGGTTGAATATGGCTCGGCAGGCAATTCGACGGCTGGATTACGTCGTCATCGTGGAAGGGTATATGGATGTGATGCAAGCCCACCAGGCCGGATTTGTCAACGTGGTGGCCCAAATGGGAACCGCCTTGACCGAGGCACAGTTACGACAGTTACAACGCTATACCCACCGATTGATCTTGGCCCTCGATCCCGACACAGCCGGCCTCCAGGCTACCCTGCGGGGAATTCAGGTAGCGCAAGATACGCTGCCATCGAAGTGGGAGCCGCTCTTTGATCCCCAGGGCTTGGTGGGATACGAAGCCCGCCTGGGGGCGGAGATTCGCATCCTCCAACTGCCGGAGGGCCGGGATCCAGACGCCCTGATTCGGGAGGATGTAGACCAATGGGCCGAATTGTTGGAAAACACCCTCCCGGTAGTAGACTTTTACTTGCAGGTACTAACCGAAGGCCGCGATCTGAACGATACCAAGGTCAAGGCAGAAACGGTGGATCAGATGTTGCCCATCTTGCGGGCCGTGGCCAATCCAATCGAGCGGGCGGATTACGTCCAGAAGATCGCCCGGCTGCTTCGGCTGGACGAACGTGCCGTCCAATCTCGTCTGGATAGTTTACAAGCGGTGCGTCGTCCCTCTCACCGACATCCCCGCCGCGACGAAGCCCCCCCCCAACCTGCCGATGGCGACAGAACCAAAACCAGAGTGACAGCCGACCTGGAAGGGCATTGTCTGGCAATCCTGTTACAGCGCCCACACCTGCTGCCCTACATCAACCAGACATTGCAGGAAGGCGACCTGGAGCAGCTCCAGGAGCAAGACTTCCAAGACGCAGCCTACCGCGAGATTTTTAGAATATGGCAGAACTCCCTGGACACTGAATCAACAGATACTTCCCCCCTCTTTCCAGAGGAATTGTACGAGCACCTGACGCACGAACTTCAAACCCGATGGGAAAGATTGTCTATCGAAGCAAAATGGGGAAGTGATGGGGAGATCGCGTTGGCAGACGAGCAATTGATTCGAGACGTGGTACTGACTGTGTTACGATTGCGTGAGCGACAGCTCAAGCGCCTGGGGCGTGAGTTAACCGTTCTGACCCGCGAGGCGCAAGAAAAGGGTGACTTGCGGGCGGAGGCGTATGCAACCGCTTTGCGACTTCATACCCAGGCTCTGTTGCGCACACAACGGGCATTGGCACAGCGTTGGGGACAGGGTCTGACAGCAGAAGGGGCAAGATATGCATCACAACAATGATGATCGCCACAAGAACAATGATAACAATGACAACGAAATCATCGAGATACCCGATGATGAACTCGACAATAGACTCGACCCTTTGATCGAAATCGAAGAACCGGTTCCACTGGATCTGGTAGAGATCGAAGAATCCAGCGAGGCCCTCACGGAAGAAGACGAAACAGTTTCTCTGATCCCCGGCGACGATCCAGTGCGTATGTATCTTCACGAAATCGGTCGGGTTCCACTGCTGGAGCCGCAGCATGAATCGTGGCTGGCGATCCGCAAAGAGGCCAGCGCTTACCTGACGCAATTGCGGAGCCGGCGCTCCATCTCAGGCCAGGAAGCAGAGACCCACCTTAACGACGACAACCTGGACACACTACGGGCCATCATCTCGGCGCTCGAGGAGACATGGGGAATATTGCAGGAAGACCACGCATCGCAAGGCTTGCCTCTGCCGGACTTGGGGCGGATGGTAACAGAAATTCGTATGATCCGGCAGCCGGCCTTACCGAACGAAGCGTCTTACTTACGGGATTTCTTGAAACAATTTGGTTGGTCGAAATTATCCCAGGACGTGGTAAAAGAAGAAAAAACGAAAGAACCCATCTCGTCCCATGACGATCCTGATACCGAAGGTGAAAGCGAGGAGGAGAAATATCAGAAGTCAAGTTCCCAATATGGGGGAAAAGCGTTTATCCGGTATGTATTCGACTTGTTTACCCTACTGTATCTCCTGCCCAACCCGCTTTTGAACCTAGTCCAGGACGAGTGGACACATCGCATGACACTGCCTACGCCAGACCAGTTCGAGCATGTCTTCCCTGATGAAACCGCCCTGGAGCCATTTTGGCAGGAAATCAACGATCTAGGAGAAGAAGCCCGCAAGCTACTGGCACGGGCCAACCTGCGCCTGGTGGTTAACGTTGCCAAACATTTCATCGGGCGCGGCATCTCCTTTTTGGACTTAATCCAAGAAGGGAACATTGGCCTGTTGCGGGCGGTTCAGAAATTCGACCACACCAAAGGCTTCAAGTTCTCGACCTATGCCACCTGGTGGATCCGCCAGGCGATCAGTCGGGCAATCGCCGATCAGGCCCGCACGATCCGCATCCCGGTTCACATGGTGGATAGCATCAATCGGCTTCTCCGTGCTCAACGCCGTATCATGCAGGTGCTGGGGCGCGATCCGACAATGGAGGAGCTAGCCCTGGAATCTGATCTACTCGACCCGAACGAAAAAGCGGCCATTCAACGAGCGATGGCTGCTGGCGACCCTCTCCCGCCATCATTGGAGCGTCACTTGCGACGAGCCGCCTACCAGGCCGCTCAAATCATGCGCATCGCCCAGGAACCGATGTCACTAGATGTGCCAATCGGGACAGAAGACAGCGGCATGTTGGGCGATTTCATCGAGGATGAGAGCGCAGCGGGGCCGGCCGATGTCACCTCCATCCAATCGCTCCGAGAACAACTGTTGGATATCCTCGCTTCTCTGAACGAACGGGAGCGGGCTGTCCTTGAAATGCGCTTTGGGTTGGTGGATGGAGAGAGCCATACGTTGGAGGAAGTGGGGCAGGCGTTTGGCGTGACACGGGAACGGGTACGACAAATCGAGTCCAAGGCGCTGCGCAAACTGCGCCATCCCGGATACCGTCGCCGCTTGCGGGATTTCCTCGCCTGAGCACGTTGGCCGGAGCGACGCTATGATCACCATCACAGAGGCCCAACAGTACTACAAAGATGCCGACGCGATCCACGATTTCGATCACATTGTGCGAGTGTTGGCGCTGGTGGAACGGATCGGAGAAGCGGAAGGCGCCGACATGGAGATCGTGCGCACAGCAGCACTTCTCCACGACATGGACCGCGAGCGATCCGAAGCCGCTGGGCTGGATCACGCTGCCGTAGCCGCCCAGAAAGCCTATCGGATTTTGAGCGCCGCCGGCCATCCAATGGAGCGGGTGGAGGCAGTGGTGCATGCCATTGCCGCCCACCGCTTTCGCACCCCACCGGACCCCGTCACACTGGAAGCGCGAGTCCTGTTCGACGCGGACAAATTGGACGCCATCGGCGCAGTGGGGATCGCCCGCGCTTTCGCCTACGGAGGCGCCCACGGGCAGCGTCTGTGGGTACCGCGGGATACGGTGGGCCTCTCCCACTGGCAAGCCGAGGGCGACGATCCAAACAACCATACCCCGGTACACGAGTTCGTAGTCAAGCTCTCTCGCCTCAAAGAACGGCTCTTCACCCCCACTGCGCAGGCCATGGCCGAAGACCGTCACGCATATATGACGGCCTTCTTCGATCGTCTGGATGCCGAAGTGAGGGGAATGCGATGACCGTCGAACGAGAAAAATCATCACTGTCCCGGCAACACAGCCGATGGCCCGACGACGGGCGACTGGGGCGCATAGATTGGAAGGTCAGCACGGCAATTATCGTTTCCACATTACTGATGGTAATAGAACACTACCACTGCCTCTTGCCGTTCAAATCCTACGACCGGATGTTGCTCTACCTGGTGGTTCCACTCCTGACCATCGCGTTCCTCTTTCGAGAATCCCCCACCCGCTACGGATTCCAGGTCGGGGATTGGAAGGCCGGCCTATTCCTCACCGTCGCGGCGTGTGTAGGGATGACGGCGATCATCTGGCCACTGGCCCGCTCCGGGGCAATGCAACGTTACTACGCCCCTCGGGTTCACACGGCCATTCCGTTACCGTGGGACACTGCACTGGACCTGTTTGGGTGGGAGTTTCTGTTCCGGGGCTTTCTACTCTTTGCGCTCTATCCTGTTTGTGGGCCATACGCGCTGATCCTTCAGGCCGTGCCGTTCACAATTGCCCATTTTGGCAAGCCGGAGATCGAGACGCTGAGTTGTATTTTCGGGGGGACAGCTTTCGGGTACGTGGCGTGGCGGACACGTTCCTTCCTCTACCCCTTCTTAATCCATTGGTTCATCGCCACACTGACCCCCCTGGTTGCTTCGGGTACGTTGCGCCTTACGCCCTAACTGCCCCTCCCTCCCCGCCTACGGCAATGCTAACTCCACCAGCACCATCCGATGGTCTGAGGCCAGCGAGTCAAGTACGAGCGCATCCTGTACATTCATCCCCCGTGACCAGACAAAGTCAATCCGCTCATCGGGATCAAGGGCGGGAGAGGTCGGAGCCGGGTCAAGGCCGGCAACGACGAAAGGGTCATCGAAACCGGCGGCCCGGATGCGAGCGTAGACCGGAGAATCGGGGGGCGAGTTAAAGTCCCCGCCCAGGATAGCGGGAGTGGCTTCTCCAATGTAGGCCAGTGCGTCATCCAATTGACGGGCGCGTTCCTCCGGTTCCAACCCCAGCCATACACCGTAGGCATCGAGGGGACGCTCGCCGACCATCACACGGGCATGGACGATGGCTGTTTGTTCCAGGCGGCTTTCCAGAAAGGCCGTATCGGCCTCGACGATAGGATAGCGCGTCAGAAGCGCAATCCCCGAAAGGCCTTCCAGCGCCGGCCCGTAGACAGCTTTCATCCCCAGGCGACGCGCCAGCCATAGCGCGTTGTCCACCCCATAACTGGTCGTCCGACCGGCATCCACCTCCTGGAGCACGACGATCTGGGCACCGCTTTCTTCGATGGTACGGGCCTGCTCCTCCAGACTGAGATGCCAGAAAGTATCATATCCATAGTGAATGTTGTATGTGGCGGCCCGAATGGGACCACTTCCCGCCGGTGTGATCGCCGGCGGCCAGGCGAAAAACGCAGTGAGCGACACGACCAGCATCGCTATGACCAATGACGCGATGGAAGTGCGGGCCGCAGGGAAGCGCCGTTCCTGGAGTAGAGAGTGGGGAAAGACCGGCCCACAGACCAACGTGGCTGCCAACAGGACGACGAGCAAACCCTTATCCCGAAAGGCGGGAATGGTGTATGGGTAGGTGAATGTAAAGGCGAAAGCAAAACTGATCAACAGGAATGACACCATCCCCAGCGCGAGGGCGTAGCCGGTTCGATCCCGATGGACTGGATGGGATGCATTGGTGGCCGTGGCAACGACCACCATCGGAAGCAACAACATCAGATATTGAGCTATGAGCATGCCCCCCAGCCCCACACCCCCGCTCCCCATACGACCGACAGCCCATCCCAGCAGGAGCAAAGACAGGAACGCCAGCCCTCCCAGCGGGCCACTCAGCAAGCGAGCGGTGCCTTTTCGGACGCGGGGAAACAGCGGCAAGAGTGTAACGGCCATCAACAGTGGGGCGACAATCACATAATCCACGCCACTCCAGCGGGCCAACACATTGGGAAAGCCGCTCAGAGAAGTCTCGAAGAATAACAAAGCGCCAATGCTCACCCCACTTCTCAGGTCAATGGCCGGATTGTATCCTTCCAGAGCCTCTGTAGCCCGGAGGTGCACCCGCCAGGCGAGCGCGGCAGTGGCAATCGAAAGAACAGCCTGTATGAGCAACCACCAATCGCGCAGGCCGACGTCATAGGTGTTTCCGGCGACCCGGAGCAACTGATCGGCGGCACAAGCCAGCACTAAACCTGTGGCGAAGGTCCGCGGCTGCTCACGCAACAAGAGCGTAACGTAGACGCCGGCCGCCGCGATGACCACGACACTGCTTGCCAGGCGTACGATTGGCTGATCCATCGTCATCGGAATGCGGGCCATGGCCGCCGCCAGGGCCGAGATGAACAACCCGGCCGGTCGGGCCTGACTCCGCTTTGGCGCCAACATAGGCGCCACGAACGCCGCCAGGACCAGTGCCCCGATCAAGCCCAGCGTGCTCATCGCCAACGATTGGTCGAAGATAGCATCATAGATCAAGCCAAAGAGCACGGATATCACCACCCGCAGGGCCTGGAGCCAATAGAGCAGGACGGCCCCCACTGTCAGAGTTACGAAGAATGTCAAACGCGCGCCGTTATGCCTGTACATCGGTCAGTCTCCTCCCATTTCTACACCGTGCAACAACCAACGCCCTTCCTGACGAGTCAGATGCCATCGGACAGTGCGGGACGGTTCTTCGGTGCCATTCTGGCGTTCGCAGACCACATCAGCGCTGACAATGGCCTCGTCGCTTCCCTCCTCCATCACTTGCAGATCCGTGACCCTGACATGTGCTATGTCCTGGGGAAAAGAGCGGCATCCGCACTGACCGGTGAGACATTGCCCGATGGCCTGCCATCCGTCCTTGGTCACATATGCAGATGCTTTGCCGTCCGTGTAGTGATTGTAGAACGCCAGCACGACCTTCTCCGGGTATGGGGAAACCGTCACGTCCGCCGGCTCGGCGTAGTAGAACGTCCACTCGTATTTGGGAAGCACCAGGATGCCCTGGCTGGAGAGCTGGTAGTACGTCTGATCGTCTCGGGGCTGGTATACTTGCTGGAAGGCCAGTTGCGCCCGGTGGGGCAACCGCTGGAGCACCGTCACCTGGTCCATGTCAAAGATGATCCGGCTGCCGGCAAAATGCCCCTGCGAGGCATACGTTTCTTGCAAGGCATCCCAATAGAAGATCGAGAGCCGGGTCACCTCGCCGTTGCAATAATCACGGATGATCAACTCCTTGCCAGGGAGGCCTGAAAGGGCTTCCTCCATCGTGACCGCGCACGCACATTCGCAAAGGTAATCGCCATCCTGTGGGCGGAGGGGAAAACTTTCGAGCGCGTTCGTCTGACTGCCGGTCTGGTAGACGATGCCTGAGATCGGCTCGCGGCTCGGCGTGCCCGATCGGGCTTCCGGCAACGGATCGAAACGATACAACACCACCCAATCCGGCCGGGAATCTCGATTAGAGTCGAGGCGCACGGTATCCACCAGTTGCCAGCCGGCCGGGAGCGGAACCGGCGGATTCACTGGCCGGTCTCGCCAAAAACGTACATACCCCCCAACACCCACCAACACGATTAACAGGGCCAGTATGATCGAGCCGATCACCCGATTCCGTCCAACCGGTTGGCGACGGACGGCCTGCAACAACAAGCGGGCCGCCAGGCGGCCATCCAGCCGATAGTCCGGTTGCCCATAAACTACCTCCGAAAGGGCCTGCTGGGCCTGTTGCCAACGACGTTGTCTCAGAGCCGCCTCTCCTTCCCGGAAGAGACGGGCTAATGTCTGCTCGCGCCGACAGCGTTCCAGTTTGGCCTGCCACCGCTCCATACGCTCGTGGTCCGGGGCCAGAGTGACCAGTTTTTCGTAGAGTCGGGCCGCTTCCTCCCATTGTCTTTCCTGTTCTGCAGCGCGAACTTCCTCCTGCCAGCGTCGGATCAGGATCGCACGGCGGGCCGCCTGGGCCGTCTCATCCTCCGGAGCAATTTGGAGTATGCGCTCACAGGTCGCCAGGGCGCCATCCTCGTCTCGGACTTCCTGGCGGGCCTGGACCTGGGCAAGCAGCGCCCGTCGCAATGCGCTGCGGGCCTCGGCTTGATCCATCCGATAGGCTTGCTCCAATTGTCCGACAGCCTCATCAACCTGACCAACGCGCAACAGGGCCTCGCCCAGGCTCAACCGGGCGTGGAAATGCTGCGGGTTGGCTTGCAGCGCATCCCGGAAGTAGCGGGTAGCCGGCTCCAGTTGTTCCCGGCGGAGAAATTCCTGGCCGATGCCGAACAGCTCGTCCGCCAGCGGATCGATCCGATCCAGTTCCTCCTTGACCTCGTCGAGGGGATGATTCTGGCGAATCCAGCGCCGGAAGAGGTCAATAGCGAAGCCGTAGAAGCCCTCTTCCGGCAATTCGAGCACCCTCCGCCGCACCAGGTCACGAGGGGCCAGGTTGATCCCACGGATGCGCAGCCGAGCTGCGTGGGAATCCAACACATCGAAACCGTGCTCCTCCGGCACGAACTCCCCCTCCGCGACGGTCTCCGCCAGGGCCGCAGCGTAAATTTTCTCCGCCAGGCTGGTGCCATCCCATATCCAGGCCATCGCTGCATCGCCGGCGGCCAGTGTGGCGGTGAGCGCTGCTTCGACCTCGTTCTCTGTGACCTGAGGGGGAGCTGAATCCGGGGCAGTATGGGCGTAGGCCTGCTCCCAGACCTGTTGACAAAGCAGCATCGTAAAATACGGATGTCCTCCGGCGAGCTGGATGATCCGTTCGACGGCCCGGTCGGTAAAGCGCAGCGTGCCGTTTGCCTCGGCCTGACGGATCAACATCTCGGTCGCCGGTCGCTCCAGCGTCCACACCTCCCGTACCATCGCGGCTTTGAAGCGGGCCGTGAAATCCAAAGCCAGATCGTCCACCCGCCGTCCGGCCGTAAAGACGAACGCCGGGCGGTTATCGGTATTCATCAATCGCCGAATGAAGCGCAGAAAAGCGTGGTATGCCACCGAAGGCGGCAACTCGTCTTCCTCTTCAGGGGAAAGCACCTCGAATTCATCGAACAGGAAGACGAGTCGCCGGTGTTTGCCGATCAGCGCATACACCTGGGGAAGGAACGTGCGCCCGAAGAACAGTCCTCGGTCGTCGAAGGTCCCCGGCTCAACAATCGTCACCCCCAACGCTTCGGAGACGACATCGGACAAGTCGGCCAGAACATTCCCCAGCGGGCGCGTGGTATGCTCCTGAGGATCGAAATAAATCGGCAAGAAAAGATCGGGGGACAGCGTTCGTTGAATTTGCAACAAGAGAGCCGTCTTCCCGATGCGGCGTTGCCCAAACAGCACCACGGAGTTCACGGCTGGATTCCGCAAGCCCCGTATGATCCACTCCAAAGTTTCCTGACGACCAAAGAACCGCTGTGCCGGGTGAAGTGGCGGGCCAGTGATGTAGGGATTGACCGCTCGCGCCATAGTTTCTCTCTCGAGGGACGGGGGCAAAACCTGCCCCTACCCCAGATTATTTAGGAAACTGGACCCTGGCAAATTTATCCAGGACGCAGATGAACGCTGATTTTCGCAGACAAGCATTAACTCCCCCCTCGCCCCCCGCAAGCGGGGGGCGAAGGCGTGCGTAGCCTGCGTTAATCTGCGTCCTATGTAAAAATTATTAAGCCCTTTGAAATTTGCCAGACTCTAGCCTGGAAATAGACCGGCGGAGATGCCTCGCACGTCCCCGGCCGCAATCAATAAAGAGGCGACGCTGAAACACCTGCTTTTCGAAATGGACTATCGCATAATCAACGGCAGGTACGTCCTGCCCACAATGACGAAATGGCTCACCTGGGCTTCCCTGACCAACACTCCCGTTTGCGTGGGACGACTGACCGTTGCCTGGTTAAGCACCCAGCCAGCGGCCGCTTGCGTAGCCGTTACGTTCATCAGCACCTGTATTTGTGCACCCGGCCCCGGACTATACGGGCCGCAGACCAACAAATCAGGGAGGGCGAGATCGCACAGGACATCGCCATCTACAAAGTCCACACCGACAGGTAGCGTATCGGTGACCATCACATCCGTTACTGTGACGGGAGCGTAATTGGTCACCTCGATCGTGTACGTAAATGTCTCGCCAACCAAAACCGGGTCCGGGGTGACGTGCTTGTCGGCCACCATGCACCGATGGTACAACACCAAAAGCTGAGGTTGAGATACAACAAGATCAGGACAACGATCTCCATTGACGTCCCCGAGCGCTAGAGCCTGGTGGGAATAGTGCGACACATAAGGCAACGAGTGCAAATCGTACCCCGCAAAGCCGCCGTTCGGCTGTTGATACCAAACGGATGCCGCTAGCCATCCACCATGAAGCAAGACCAGATCATCAGCCCCATCTCCGTTCAGGTCCATTGCCGTAGCAGCTTCTGGTGCATCGTAAGCCTGGTAAGTTATCGCATTGGTCAGTGTGCCATCTGACTGCTGTTCCCAAATAGCCACTCTGGCGTCGTTCCCTCCATACGTCATTGCCACGTCATTGCGCCCATCGCGATTGTAATCCAGAATCGCAATGGCGTCCGCATTGATGTCACCCAAATCGTATGTTGACGGCGGCATCAGCAACGTGCCCTCGGAAGAGCCTTGTAGATAGACGGATAAATTCGGATTGGCGTACATCTGCCCGGACATGAACACGATATCTAGAAGGTCATCGCCGCTGACATCGCCTATCTCCAACTCATCCCAACCAGCCTGCGGTGCCGAATAAGCAAACGTATTCAAAGTCCCCTCTGGCGTTTGGAATAACACGTGCAACTGTCTAGAATCCCATCCCTTAGCCGCTATATCGCTCAAGTGATCGTTGTTCAGATCGCCGGCATCTATGGCATAGGCGTTGGTGCCGACCGGATAACTCGCCGTGCGCGTGAAGACACCGCCGTCCTGATAAGCAACTTCCACTACACTGTGATCGTAATCACTTATGACGATATCCAATTCGCTGTTGTCGTCGAAATCCCCAATTGCCATACCCTCTATTCTGCTAGCCATCACAGTGATCTCTTGGGTAAGTGTGAGTTGCTCCGTTGCGTACTCCCAAATATCAACCTTGCCCGATTCACGCGCTACAATGACTTCATTATGACCATCGCCATCTATATCCACCACCCTCACTGCATTACCACCATCAGGATAAGCGACATACGGCTCGAACAAATCAAGAGATACCTGAGCAGTACTCCTCGCGCTTGCGGACGTACCATATGACCACGGTACAGGTGGCAAAGATAGGGCCTTATCACTGATATCACGTCCGTAGGCATCCATCACAGGTGTATAGGGCTCGTCACTACCGCAACAAGCGCTGGCCGGTGATGACAGAAAGTGAACGACAAACAGCTCGCCAGCCAGTAAAATGGCAACCGCCAAAACGATCAGCAAAAGCATCCTCGAATTATTCATAATGCATCCTTTCAAACAAATTTCGTGTGCGGTTTCTTTTTTCATTCTCATCTTCATTCCCATCCCGTTCCCACGTTCCCCCGTCCCCACATCCCCGCGTCAAGGCAAGCCCTCACTCCCACCCACGCTCTACGTGGGAGCAAGGGAAGGCCCAAACATTGTGAGCACTATTCCAAGAAAAGGGGCACAAAGTCGAATTTCTCGACGTCCACCAAGCCCTGATCCGTCAGTTTGAGTTGGGGAATCACTTCCAGGGCCAGGAACCCCAACGTCATAAACGGGTCGTGCAGCGGTGAGCCGAGTTCGTGAGCGGCGGCGACCAGGACATCCATCTGTTGCCGAACCTCCTCCAGCGGCCGATCGGACATCAAACCGGCAATGGGCAGAGGGACCGATGCCACGACGTTCTCTCCCACGACGGCCACCAGCCCACCGCCCAGATCACCCACGGCCCGGGCGGCCGTCATCATCGAATCATCGTCGCAGCCGGCCACCGTCAAGTTGTGCGCGTCGTGCCCCACACTGCCGGCAATAGCGCCGCGCCGCAGACCCAATCCCTGCACGAATCCAAGACCCACGTGGCCGCTCCGGCCATGGCGCTCAATGACGGCCAGCTTGAGAATGTCTCGCTCCGGGTCAGCGACGGCCATTCCACCGACGATCTTCACTGCTTCGATGCGTTGCTCGGTGACGACCTGGTCAGGGATCACTCCAATGACCCGTGCCTGTACTCCATCCTGGGCCGGGATGGCGAAATGCACCTGTTCCCAATCCACCAGCACGGTGTGACGGACCGGCCCATCATCCACCGTCGGCACAGGCCATTGCCCTACGGGCACACCATCCTGGGCAACCAATGAGCCACCGGCGAAGACCATCTCAGCGCGGAAATCCTTCAAATTAGAGAAAACGACTAAATCCGCTCTCTTTCCAGGGGCAATCGCCCCCCGATCCCGCAAGCGGAACCACTCGGCCGCGTTGAGAGTAGCCATTTGAATGGCCGTGATGGGGTCAAGGCCCTCGGCGATGGCCAATCGAAGCATGTAATCGAGATGTCCCTCATCCAGCAAGTCCGCCGGGTGACGGTCGTCACTGCAGAAGGCACACCGTCGGCTATTAGCGGGCGTGATGGCCGGTATGAGCGCCCGCAGGTTGCGGGCAGCGGTAGACTCCCGCACGAAGACGTACATCCCCAAACGCAACTTCTCCACCATCTCGCCGGCCTCGGTACACTCGTGGTCGGAGCCGGGGCCGGCGCCAACATACGTCTGGAGCCATTGGCCGACGACGCCCGGAGCGTGTCCGTCAATCACCCGACCTTGGAAAGCGAGTAACTTCTCCAGAGCACCCGGCAGTCCCAGCACGGCCCCCGGCACATTCATAAACTCGGCCAGGCCGATGACACGCGGCAAGTCAGCCAGGGCCAACAGATCGTTCGCCTCCAGATCTGCGCCGGCCGTACCCATATGTGTCGCAGGAACACATGAGGGGAGGTTGACGTAGACCGTCAGGGGCAGTCCTTCGGAAATGGCCAGCATGTAGCGCACACCGTCCGCGCCACAGACGTTGGCGATCTCGTGGGGATCGGCGACGACCGTGGTAGTACCGCGCGGCAGCACGGCGCGGGCAAACTGAGGCGGCGTGACCATCGAAGATTCGATGTGCACATGGGCATCAATCAGGCCCGGGCAAATGTACCGTCCACCCAGGTCCACCTCCTCCCTGGCCGTGTACCCCGGCCCCAGGCCGACAATCGTGTCTTCGGAAACCATCACGTCGCTTTCGATGATCTCGCCGGTAAAGACGTTTATCACGCGCCCATTGCGCAGGGCCAAGTCGGCCGGCGCATCTCCTCGGGCGATAGTCAAGAATTGTGTCAGTTCCATCATCCTCTCCTTGAAATCGAAATTACGAGGCGCCTTCAATCGCTAAGAAGTAGCCTGAACGTATCTACCAAGGCGTAGCCCGGACGGAACACAGATAGACAGTTGTCCGTGTGCTATTTTTCACTACCCGACATATTGATCGGTAACCCTCCCGCAGGTTTGAAATTACGTCAGTTGCACGTGTATAGCCCCACATCAGGGCACCAAATGCCCCCAAACCGCTTCTGAACCTGCGGGAGGGTCAAATGTCGGGTAGTGAGTGCTATTTTTCGCCCTGTCCGGGTAGTTACGCCTGAATAGCTACATTGCACTTACATCACAAACGCAACCGTGATGCCGGTCAACAACATCAGACCCAACCCTGGCCACAACGCTCGGCGGATGGCCGCCGACCCGCCACTTAACACGATGCCACCTTTGACGGCCGTGTTCGACATCGCCGCCAGGACAATGGCCCGCGATGCGGCCTCCAGAGTCAATCCGCCACCTGTCTGGCTCAGTTCCGACACTGAGAGGGTGATAGCATCCACGTCGGTCAGGCCGGCCACAATGCTCGAAATGTATAGCCCGGTGTTGCCCAGGTACATTTGCGCTGCTTTGGAAATCAGCAAGATAACGGCGTAGATCAGGCCAAACTTGATGGCTGGCCCCAACTCAAAGGGATTGGAAAACTCAACCTCGCCGATCTCGTCGGTGTGTTGGGAGAAGTAGAGATACACACAGTACGCCAAGCCTGCCGCCGCCGCGGCAACAATGGGGAGCCATACGACACCCAACAACCGTGCGTTGATCACCAACACCTCAATCAGCACCCGCGAGAACATCACTGTCCACGCGACCATGATCGCCAATGCAAATGGCTTTGCCAATCCCTCTTCCCGTTGACTGCGTTGAGAAAAACTCAGGGTGACTGCAGTGCTGGATACCAAACCGCCCAATAGACCGGTCAACCCTATGCCCTGACGGGTACCGACGACTTTGACCAACACATACCCCAGAAAGCTGATACCCGATATGAAGACCACCATCAGCCAGATTTTGTACGGGTTGAGCACGTCCCAGGGCGGTGGTGCGAAGGAGCGATTCGGGAGCACCGGCAGAACGATGGCCGTTACAACAGCGAATTTCAGGGCAGCGTACACGTCCTCCCGAGTCAGACGACGGACGAAAAGGTCCATCTCCATCTTGAGTGAGAGCAATGCTGTAGTGGCCACTGCAATGGCGACGGCCAGCGCCAGGTGATCCCAGTAACACAGTGCACCACACATTACAGTGATCAGCGCGGCGACCTCAGTTGTCAAGCCTACCTCCCCGCGCCAGGCGCTGACGAAGTACGCCACCGCGATCAAGGACCCCAGGGGGGCGATCACACCCACGAAGGGCCACGGGGAAAGAAGCTCCTCTGCCGCCATTGCAGCCAGTGCACCCAATAGCCCTATCAACGCTAAGGTGCGCTCTCCGGCAAAAATCTCCCGACCCGGCCCACCATAGGCGTACTCTCGCTGAAGCCCGATCAGGAAACCAATCGCCAGAGCGACCCCAAACCGGTAAAACAGGGAAACTTGATCCATTTCTCGTCATCCTATTCCCATAAAAGTCGAAGTGGCCGGTCGCTGACCGCCCCACCGGTTTTGCGGCATCACAGCAAGCGACCCAAACCCGTTCCTCGTCGTATGAACCGCCCCATCCCTGGTCGTCCCACGAACTGCCCCTCTCGGAACAGAATCCGTCCGCGGGAGATGACGGCCTTGACATACCCCTGCACCCGCATCCCTGCGTAAGGTGTGTATCCGGCCAGATGATGCAGGCCCTCCGCAGTGACGACTTTCTCCGGCCGCGGGTCATAGAGCACCACGTCGGCGTCGGCACCGGGCAACAATGCCCCTTTGCGAGGCCACAGCCCCCACAGGCGGGCCGGGTTGGTCGCCAGCATCGCCACCAGATGGGGAAGGGAAAGGCGGCCTTCCGCCACGCCGTAGGTGAACATCAACGGCAACAGCGTCTCCATCCCCGGCAAGCCCCCCGGTGTGCGGGTGAAGTCGTCCTGAGCTTGCTTCTGCTCGGCTGTGTAATCGCAGTGGTCCGTGACCAGCAAGTCCACCATCCCCGCCTCGACTGTGGCCCACAACCGCTCCGGCTCATCGGGAGGGCGCAAAGGGGGCTGAAGGATGTAGCGCCACGCTTCAGGGCCATCATACACGCTGCCGTCCAGGAGCAGATATTGAGGACAAGTTTCACACGTGACATCCTGCCCAGCGTCCCGTGCCTCGACTACCAATGTTACCGAGCGGGCGGTGGAACAATGACAGATGTGAACCGGGCAATCGGCCGCCTGCGCCAGGAAGAGGACTCGCTGGATCGCTTCTTGTTCGGCCAAGGCCGGACGAGCGCGTCCGTGGCTGCGCCACCCCCGTTGCCCGGCAGCGACCAATGCCTCCGTCTGGGCCGTCACCAGCGCGTCGTTCTCACAGTGAATCAGGGGGCGGATGCCGAAATCAGCACACGTCTCCATCAGCCGGAGGATCGTGGCGTCATCGGCATAGTAATTGGGCCGGTAGGTGGTGTAGAGTTTGACGCTGGGTGTGCCCAATTCGATCAGTGTCGCCAGTTCCGCCTCCCGTCCGGGGGGCAGGTCGGTGACCATGACGTGAAAAGTGTAGTCAATTGTCGCCCCCTCAGCCTCTGCCAGACGAGCCTCGACCGCCTCTCGAAGCGATTGACCGCGCAACTGGGTGGCAAAATCCACCACCGTGGTGACGCCCCCACAGGCAGCGGCCCGCGTGCCGATAAACCAATCGTCCGGAGTCCGATAGATGCCGGTATCGAGCTGGATATGGGTGTGAGCGTCAATCACCCCCGGCAGGACGTAGCAGTCTGTGGCATCCAGCACGATAGTGTCATCCGCCATCGGCAGACCGCGCCCCACAGCGGCGATCCGTTCGCCTTGAACGAGCAAGTCGGCCTCCAACACAGCCTCTGACGTGACGAGCTGCCCGTTTTTGATCAACAGAGTGGCACTGGAATATCGTTTCGCCATCACTCTCCTCCCGGATTACGCATCATCGGTCGGCTGCCAGAAGTGCGCGGCTGATTCGATTGTGGCGTTCGATCACCGGCCCTAGGTCCACCGTCAAAAGCTGCCCATCAGAGATTACTACACGCCCATTGATCACCGACAAATCCACTTGTTGCGGGGCACAGAAGACCAGCGCAGCCAGTGGATCGTGCAGTGCACCGGCGTAATCGAGACGATCCAGCCGCCAACCGACGAAGTCGGCCGCTTTGCCCGGCGTCAGCGAGCCGACGTCATCACGTCCCAGCACCTGTGCCCCGCCCACCGTCGCCATCCGGAGCGCCTCTTCGGCGGAAAGAGCCGCCGGGTCGCCGGAAACGCGCTGGAGCAACAACGCCATCCGCGCCTCGGCCAGCATATGGGAGGAGTCATTGCTGGCGGAACCATCCACCCCCAACGCAACGTTGACGCCGGCGTCCAACATCGCACGCACCGGGGCAATGCCGGAGGCCAGGCGCATATTCGAACTGGGACAATGGCACATCCCCGTGCCGGTTTTGGCGAACAGCTCGATCTCCTCTTGATTCAGGTGCACACAATGCGCGTGCCAGACGTCCGCACCCAGCCATCCCAATTCCTCCGCATAGGCCACCGGCCGGCGGCCAAACTTACGCAAGCAGAACGTCTCTTCGTCTACTGTCTCGGCCAGGTGAGTATGGAGCTGGGCCCCATAAGCACGGGCCAGGGCAGCCGCTTCCCGCATCAAATCCGGCGTGACGGAAAAGGGGGAACAGGGGGCTACGACGATACGTACCATCGCCCCCGGTTGGGGGTCGTGATACGTCTCGATGACACGGCGGGTATCTTCGAGGATGAAATCCTCGTCTTCCACAACCCGATCCGGGGGCAGTCCTCCCTGGCTTTCCCCCAGACTCATCGCTCCCCGACAGGGTTGGAAGCGAATCCCGATCTCCTGCGCGGCGCGGATCTCGTCGTCAATCCGGCAATCATTGGGGTAAATGTAGAGATGGTCCGACGCCGTGGTGCAGCCGGAAAGCATCAGTTCCGCCAGCCCGACCAAGGCGCTGGTGTAGACGGCATCCGACGTCATCCCGGCCCAGATCGGATAGAGCGTCTTGAGCCAGGCGAACAGCGTCGCGTCCTGCACGGCCGGTACAGCCCGCGTCAGTGTCTGGTACAAGTGATGATGGGTATTGATCAGCCCCGGCAAGACGACCATCCCACGCGCCTCGATCACCTGGTCGGCTTGCTGGGGTAAGTCGGACGTCGGCCCCACCTGTTCGATCATCCCATCGCGGGCAAAGATGCCGCCGTCGCCAATCCGCATGGGGATCTCGTCGTCGGTCGTCATCGTGACCAATAAATCGGCATGTCTCAAAAGCAATGTAGACATGGAGTACCTCCTTGTGTTAGTCGGTGTATGAGTGTAGCACATTCTGAGGGGATTTGCAAAATGGTGACCTTTCACTCTGTCTGGAAGTATGATAAAATGAGCGTGCCTGCTACTCAGCCAACCATCCTGCAAGTCGTGGTGTGCCGTCTCACAACTCGGACTTCATCGGACCTGCGGAGGGTGAGCGGTTAGTGCTATGGTCGAATAGGGAATCAGGAGGGAATACATATGCGTACACGGACGTGGATTGCATTCATTGCGGTCAATGTGATCGTATCCGCTACAGTGATGTTGCTTGTCTTGACCATCTGGAACCGCGTCAACGATGCCCACAGTGCCAATGACGCCAACGAGAGGGAAGCGGCGGACGTCACCATATCTGCCCGACTCACACCCTCCTTGTTGCCGAACGAGGCAAACGAAGAAGGGACTCCAGCGGCACCCGCCGTCGCTCCTTCCCCAGCCCCAGCGGAGCAACACTATGTCGTCCAACCCGGTGACACCCTGTTGGGGATCGCCGGTCGGTACGGCATCCCCCTTGAAGAATTGATGCGTGCAAACGGGATCTCCGACCCCAATTTGCTTCAGGCCGGACAAACGCTGGTGATTCCAACTGACGGGTCACCCGAACCGCCGGCGCTGGCTACGACTTCCCCTACCCCAACATCCGATGCCGTCGGCGGGGCGACCCTCCCGCCGGCGCTCATCCCGACCATCACCCCGTCCGGCGAGCCGGTTGTGCAGATCGGCCAGGTGTTAGGATCAGGGGAGCTGGCCGGTGAAGTAGTGGTAATTCGTAATCTGGGAGGACTGGTAAACCTTTCCCAATGGACGTTATCCGATGCAGCAGGGAACGTGTTCACGTTTCCCGACATCAGTCTCTTCCCCAATGTCCAGATGCGGATCCACTCCACAGGCGGTCGTTCCACACCCAGCGACTTGTATTGGGGGCGGGAAACCCCTGCCTGGGACGGCGGCGAGTTGATTACCCTGCGAGATGCCCAGGGTAACGTGATAGACACCTACATCGTGCCGTAGGCAGGAACACCCCCTACCCGGCGGGGTATTCCCCCACCGGTGAAACGACCCGACGACGCCCGGTTGGGCGAGTTCCCCCTACCGGTTGGGCGAGGTCTCCGACCGAAGCCCGACCGTTTCGAGTTCAAGGCTCTGAAAGACCGAAAACCGGTAGACCGCA
>CAZXVB010000006.1:0-21477 GCA_964643875.1 uncultured Anaerolineales bacterium
TGTGACATTGTCGAACTACTCAGGCTACTTCTGTTAGCGATTGAAATCGCCTCTGCTCACTACCCGACATCTTGACCCTCCCGCAGGTTCAGAAGCGGTTTGGGGGCATTTTATGCCCTGATGTGGGGCTATACACGTGCAACTGACGTAATTTCAAACCTGCGGGAGGGTTGATGTGTTCTCAACTGAAAACACACCCAAATAGGATGGGGGGACGTCACTTTAGAAATGGTGATCACCTCACAGTCATTTCACGCCGAGTCGGGTGCGGCGTTGGTCTCGCACCCATTCCGGCACGTCGGCGGTTTCCTTCTGTTTCAACACGGCCCGTAACTCGAATATCTGATCGCGCAACAGAGCAGCCTTCTCGAACTCCAAGTTCTCTGCGGCGGCCTTCATTTGTTTCTCCAACTCTCGAATCACATGCGCCAGTTCGCCCGGAGGCACCTGAGCCAGCTCGACGCCGGTGATGGATTCCGCTTCGGGCGCGGCTTCCCGCCGCACCCGGTCGGTCAGGTCGCGAACTTCCTTGACGATGGAGGCCGGGACAATGTTGTGGGCCTCGTTGTACGCGATTTGGATTTGTCGTCGGCGTTCTGTCTCTTCGATGGCCCGCCGCATAGAATCGGTGATCCTGTCGGCGTACATAATCGCCGTCCCGTTGACGTGCCGAGCGGCCCGTCCGATGGTCTGGATCAGAGCGGTGTCCGACCTCAAGAAGCCCTCCTTATCCGCGTCCAGGATTGCCACCAGGCTAACCTCCGGCAGATCCAGCCCCTCGCGCAGCAGATTGATGCCCACGACGACGTCGTATGCTCCCAATCGCAAGTCGCGCAAAATCTCGACCCGATCCAGGGTGTGGACTTCACTGTGCAGATAGTGCACCTTGATGCCCAATTCCTGGAGATAGCCGGACAGGTCCTCGGCCATACGCTTTGTCAGTGTGGTTACCAACACCCGTTCGCCCCGCGCTACCCGCTCGTTGATCTGCCCTACCAGGTCGTCCACCTGTCCCTGTACCGGTTTGACGATCACCTGGGGGTCTACGATGCCGGTCGGGCGGATGATCTGTTCCACGATTTGCTCGCTGTGCTCCAACTCGTATGGTCCAGGGGTGGCCGACGTGTAGATCACCTGGTTGACGCGGGCCTCGAATTCGTCGAATCGCAGAGGACGGTTGTCCAGCGCTGAGGGCAGGCGGAAGCCATATTCGACCAACACTTCTTTTCGACTGCGGTCCCCGTGATACATCCCGCGCACCTGAGGGATCGTCATATGGGACTCGTCCACCACCAGCAGATAGTCGGCGGGGAAGTAATCCATCAATGTCCAGGGGGGAGAGCCAGGAGGACGTTGTTGAAGATGGCGCGAGTAGTTCTCGATGCCGGAGCAATAGCCGATCTCACGGATCATTTCGATGTCGTATTGAGTGCGCTGCTCCAATCGTTGTGCTTCGAGCAGCTTCTCCTCCTGTTTCAATTCGGCCAGGCGCAGCGCCAATTCCTCTTCAATGCTGGCTAATGCTTGTTCTCGACGTTCCTCCGGGGTGATGAAGTGTTTAGCCGGGAAGATGCGCACCTGTTCCAAATCGGCCAATACCTCACCGGTCAACGGGTTGATCTCCATTATGCGTTCAATCTCGTCCCCCCAGAAACTGATGCGGTAGGCGATCTCGGCGTGGGCGGGGCTGACCTCGACCGTGTCTCCCCGTACGCGGAAAGCTCCGCGCTTCAACTCGAAGTCGTTCCGGTCGTAGTGGATGCTCACCAGATGCCGCAGGAGGCCGTCCCGCCGGTAGTGTTGCCCTTGATGCAGTTCCACGATTACCCGCCCCCACTCCTGGGGATCTCCGATGGCGTAGATGCAGGAAACTGAGGCGACGATGATCACATCTCGGCGGGAGAAAAGGGCTGTCGTGGCGGCCAGCCGAAGTCTATCTATTTCCTCGTTGATGTCGGCATCCTTTTCGATATACAGGTCATGGCGAGGGATGTACGCTTCTGGCTGGTAGTAGTCATAGTAGGATACGAAGTACTCGACGGCGTTGTGGGGGAAGAACTCTCGGAACTCGGCATAAAGCTGGGCGGCCAACGTTTTGTTGTGGGCCAGCACCAGGGTGGGCTTCTGAACCGCCTCGATCACCTTGCTGATTACATATGTCTTGCCGGTTCCGGTTGCCCCCCGCAACGTCTGGTGGCGATCCCCCCGCCGGATGCCGGCCGTCAAGGCTTCGATGGCCTCCGGTTGATCGCCGGTGGGTCGGAAGTCGGAAACGACTCGAAACTTGGGCATATTTTCCCCCTGTGTGTCTATCCAGCCGATGGGAGAAGAGGATGGCAAGACGACGGCGCTCTCCATCGGCGTTCGAGAACATGCGTTCGGCGGCATTATACCGCATAATCTCAGAGTATACCAGATTTGACAGATTGGGCGGTTATGTGTATGGTATCTCGCAAGTGGAACATTGGAGGTTCACTACTCGATACATTGATCGGTAACCATCACGCCGGATTACTACTCAAGCCAGCGGTTGAAACCGCGCCTGAGGAGCTAAAGCTGGTTGTTCACACAGGTGGGCGCTTGGCTGCAAGCCCTCTAGAGGCGATTTCAGTCGCTAAAATGTCGGGTAGTGACGTTTGAGGGAGGGGGCATGCTTCGTGCTAAAAATCGGAAATGGCTCCTTGGGATGGGTGTCTTGATCGCTCTCTGCCTGTGCGGAGGGGTCGGCGGGCTGACCATCACCGGGGAGGGATACATTCAGCGCTACAGTGGACGCATCTATCCAGGAGTCAGCGTGTACGGTGTCTCTCTGGGGGGGCGGACGCCGGCCGAGGCCAGCGTCATGCTTCGGTCGGCGTTTTCTCCCCCGGAGCAGCCCTTGACGCTGCGGGATGGAGAGCGGACCTGGCATTCCTCCTGGGCGGATTTCGCGCTCGATATAGACGCTGCGGCGACGGCCCAACTGGCCTACCGGGTCGGTCGGGAAGGGAACGCCTTACAGCAGCATTTCACTCGCTGGCGGACGCTTTTCTTCGGCCAGCGCCTCTCGCCGGTGGTGACCCTGCCGGATGCGCGGCGGCTAGAGGTTGCCTTGCAGGCATTTTCCTCTCAGGTCTGGATCCCGCCTCGGGACGCCGACTTGGTCATTACCTCGGAAGGTGTGTCGCCGCTCCCCCCACAACCCGGTCAGGCCCTCGATCTGGAAGCGATGCTTTCCTATTTCCCCTATACGATCAGCAGTGGCCCGGATGGGATCATTATTGAGGTGTTGACGCGCCCGGTGTCGCCCACAGTGACCGATGTAGGGGTAGCTCAGGCCTATGCTGAGCAACTCCTGGTCACCTCGCTGACCCTGGTAGCTGATGACCCCCTAACTGCATTTCGCGCTTCCTGGATCGTGACGCCAACCGAAGTCATCCCGTGGTTGACAACGCGCATCGTTCGCCCGCCGGAGAGTACGGAAGCGCATCTGGTAGTGACGATACGCGAAGAGCCTCTGCGCGTCTACCTGAAGGGGCTGGCGAGCCGTCTATCGGCCTCTAGCGATCTCGTCGCCCTGGAGATCGAAGAGAGCCTGGCTGCCGTTCGCACGACGGTCGAAGCGGGCGGGTTTCAAGCTCCGCTGGTGTTTTCCCATCCCCCTCGAACCTATTTGGTGCAGCCGGGGGACACTCTTTCCTCCATCGCCTATGCCCACGGTTTCCCCGTTTGGCGGCTAGAACAGGTCAATCCGGGCATTGCCAATACTCGCCTTCGTCCAGGACAACCTATCCTCATCCCCTCGTTGGACGTTCTGTTTCCCTTTCCGTTGATCACCGACCGGCGCATCGTCGTGGACCTTTCGGATCAGCGTTTGTACGCCTACGAAGGGGATCGGTTGGTGTACAACTTCATTGCCTCCACCGGTATTCCCTCGTCTCCGACCATTCCCGGCGTGTTCCAGATTTTGAGTAAGGAGGAGGAAGCCTACGCCTCCAGTTGGGACTTGTGGATGCCGCATTTTATGGGGATCTATTACACCGCCCCGGATTTCACCAATGGGATCCACGCCTTGCCTACGCTTTCTAACGGCACGCGCTTGTGGGAAGGCGTGCTGGGGCGTCCCGTTTCCTATGGCTGCATCGTCCTGGGGATCGCAGACGCCGCGGCGCTCTATCAATGGGCGGATCTGGGTACCCTGGTCGTGATCCGAGAATGATTCGCGCCGGCCCGATTGCAACACGGTCGTCCCGACTGCATAACCGGGTTTCCGGAAAGTGTGGCACATTCCTCAAGTGCGCACCTCGCACGCGTGGGGACCGCTCCCGTTGGTGTGCAGCATGCACTTTCGCGCGAGCATCCGAAGTGGATAGTTTGCGGGTTTGCCACCAGGTCATACCTGTACTATAATCCCATCATTGCAGAACAATGGAGGTGTTGTGGTGCAGCATTCGCAATCTGATGAACAAGAGCAGCCGTTGTCGAGTGTGGTTCCAGGGGATGCCGAGGCGGTTTTACCATCCCTAACTCGGCCGATGGAAAAAGGTATCTCTCTGGGGCGCGAGATCGTAGAGACACTGCTCCTGGTCGGGATTTTGTACCTGATCATCAACACGACGACCGGTCGTTTTCAGGTACGAGGATCGAGCATGGAACCGACCCTGCATGACGGGCAGTACCTGGTTGTCGGTAAAGTGGCCTATTGGCTGCATCCGCCGGAACGAGGGGACGTAATCGTTTTCCTGCCTCCCCACCACCCCGATGAGGACTACATCAAACGTGTCATCGGGTTGCCGGGGGAGCAGGTGGAGATCCGTCGCGGTAAAGTCTTCGTGCAAGGCATTCCGCTGGACGAGCCATACATCGGCGAGGAGGGTTTCTATTCCGGCACGTGGCAGTTAGGACCGGGGGAATATTTCGTGTTGGGAGACAACCGCCAAAATTCAAGTGATTCTCACAATTGGGGAGTGTTGCCACTAGAGAATATTGTGGGGAAAGCCTGGTTGTGTTACTGGCCGCCGGAGGATTGGGGATTAGTGGGGCATTATTCATCTCTTGCCTCTGCTACCGACGAGCAAATAGAGTGACCATGCCATCTCCAACCTACGGGAGGGCGGGAGCGTCCGATAACGGCATAAGGGGAAGGAGGTTATGGTGCAGGATCGAATCAAGACCGTTTGGCTGGTTGCGGACTTCTTCACATATCGGCACCGAATATCCGGACGGATAGATGTCCGTTACAAGAAGCTGCCTGCGCAACTCAATGACACCACAACGTCTTTCCAGGTCCTTGAGGATGCGTATATCTCCAATGTAGATCACCCGGCTGATATCCTGGCGCATTACTCCCAGTCCGTGTTGCGCAAGGAGAGCATCACGGCAGTGGCTGTTGCGCAGCAGGAGGATGGTTTGTTGCGAGAACAGACCTATGGGAGTTATTTCGGCGCATACTTGCGTAAAGTTTTTCTCACTGTGCCCGCGTTCGAGATCAAGGGGTATGTGCGCCTTTCCGGCAAGCTGGATTTGAGGACAGTGTTGACGACCGGCACGGATGCATTCATTCCGATACTCGATGCTCAGATGGTTTCCTCCGTGCGGCCGGATTTCGTGTTCACCGGTGGCGCTATTTTGGTGAACAAAAATCACATTGGGGTGTTTTGTGTGGAAGAATCCACGGATTGAGGGTGAGGGAGGAAGAGAGAGCGATGGCCAAGATCCTGGTGTTGGATGACGAAGCGGATCTCCTGGAAATGATGCGCTTGGTATTGGAGCAACGAGCCGGCCACCAGGTGGTGCTCAGTGCGGAAGCACCCGATGGATTGGCCAAGGCCCTGGCCGATCCACCGGACCTGGCGATTGTGGATGTGATGATGCCCCACATGACAGGTTATGAGGTCTGTCGCCGGTTGCGAACTAATCCGGCGACAGCCTCGATTCCGATTCTCATCCTCACAGCCCGGGCGCAACCGATGGATCGGGAAGCCGCACTGAGCGCCGGGGCCGATGACTATATGACCAAGCCGGTCATGATGCACGATCTGTTGGAGCGCGTCGAGAACCTGCTGGCCAGAGGCGCAACTGGGGAGAGTGGTCCACTCGTGTTTCTCAGTCTGCGGGGTGGGGTGGGGGTCACGACTGTGGTGGTCAATCTGGCGGCTCTGCTGGCGCGTAGTCAAGAACGTGTAGTCGCCTTGTTGGACCTGTGTCTCTCCGGCCACGTGGCGTTGCAGTTGGGCTTGCGCCCTGAATCACACTGGGCCGGCCTGGTGGCCAATGCTCAGACGAACCAGTCATTGGACCCCGGGAGCATCAAAGGACACCTCTTGATCCATAGTACTGGCCTGCGGGTATTGGCTTCTCCCGTTGTGCCCCCGGTGAAACAGAGGTGGTCTCGCCAGCAGATGGAGACGTTGTTGAATGGACTGCCGGCCGACTTTTCTCCTGTGATGGTGGATGCACCATCTGGGCTGGATGAGGCAGTGTGGGTGTTATTGGAACGGGCGGCGATCATTGGGTTGCTTGTGACTCCTGAGCCGGCGGCTGTTCAGACCACTGTAGGAACCCTGCGGGCGCTCTCTCCCTGGGCTGAGAAGTGTCGAGTGATTCTAAATCAAGTCTCTCCGGGAGCGTTGCCACCCAGGAAGGCGATTGAGCGAGCGCTCAAACAGCCACTGACGGCGGTCATACCCTTTGACCCTGCCCAGGCCCGGGCTGTTGTCCAACATATCCCGCTGGTGGTGGGGCAGCCAGATTCGCCGTTGGCCCAGGGCGTGTTAGGACTGGCTCAGTCCTTGGGCTTCCGTGTTTAGCAGGATAGTAGATGAAAGCAGATCATAACCGGCTTTCATAATGATAAAGGAGTTGCGATGAATCGGACAATTGCCTCATGGACTGCGGCGCTGCTTCTGCTAGCCGTGGTCGGTTGTTGCTGCTGCTGCAGTGGAACGACGTGGAAGGGATGGTCGAATTGGGATTGGGAGCAGTTCTTCGAGTTCACGCCAGAGGCGACTTTTTTGGCGACCCCTACCCCGATTGTCACCCGGGAGATCATTCGTGAGTTGCCGGGGGATGTTGGCGCGGAAACAGAGCGTCTGTTACACGAAACGATCGTGCCAGAGCGCGATTTGCATGACCTGGCGATTCGCTTGCGGGGATTGCCGGCTGACACCCCTCGAACCGTCAATCCGGATGGTTCTCCCGACTATCCGATTGGCACCCGGCGCCTCTTCCACGTCTCGAACGTGGATACGGATGAGCAGTTCGATATCTACGCTATCTTAGAGTACAAGACCGAGCACATCTATATGTGGGTGGAGGAGGGAGTGCGCTTTGACCAGGACGCTTTGGAGGCGGCTGCCGATCTGTTTGAGCGCCACACATATGTCACCGACCGGGACTTCTTTGGCTCGGAGTGGAGTCCAGGCGTGGACAATGACCCGCACCTGAGTATCCTTCATGCGCGCAAACTGGGGAATTCGGTAGCGGGATATTATTCCAGTGCGGATGAGTTCGTCTCCGCTGTGCGCGAAGATTCCAATGAGATGGAGATGTTCTACATCAATCTCGAGAATGTCACGCTGAACGATTCGTTCTACAATGGAGTGTTGGCGCACGAATTTCAGCACATGATCCACTGGTACAACGATCGGAATGAAGAGACGTGGTTGAACGAGGGCTTTTCGGAACTGGCGATGTATCTGAATGGCTTCGATGTCGGTGGTAGCGATTGGGTCTTTGCGACGACCCCTGATACACAGCTCAATTCCTGGCCCGAAGGCCCCGGAGCCGCCGGCGCCAACTACGGCGCTGGCTATCTCTTCACATCCTATTTCCTCGATCGGTTTGGTTCGGAAGCGACGCGCTCCCTGGTGGCCCACGACGAAAATTCGTTCACCAGCGTGGACGCCGTGCTGGACGAGTTGGGCGTGGGGCTGGATCACGAGGCCCTGTTCGCCGATTGGGTGGTCGCCAACCTGCTGGACGATCCGTACCTGGAGGATGGTCGCTACGGATACGAAGAGATTGATCCGCCTTCCTTCGATATCGAGGTTTCTTACGACGAAGGAGATTATCCCCTCTCCGTGGATAGCACGGTCCATCAGTATGGGACGGATTACGTGGAGTTGCAGGGTACACGGCCGGTCGTCTTCCATTTTACCGGCTCGACCCAGGTTGGGCTGGTGGGTACGGACGCTCATAGTGGACAGTATATGTGGTGGGGCAATCGCGGAGATGACTCCGATGTGATGATGACCCGCTCCTTCGACCTCTCGATGGTGGAAGCGGCTACGTTGGAGTATTGGACGTGGTATGACATCGAGGAAGATTGGGATTACGCATACGTCGAGATCAGCACTAATGGCGGGGAGACGTGGGAGATTCTGACCACTCCGTCTGGAACCCCGACCAATCCCAATGGAAATTCGTTTGGATGGGCCTATACCGGTCGGAGCGAGGGCTGGATCCAGGAACAGGTGGATCTGACCCCTTACGTAGGTCAGGAAGTGTGGCTCCGTTTCGAGTACATCACCGACGATGCCGTCAATCGGCCGGGCTTTTTGTTGGACGACATTGCTATCCCGGAGATCGGGTATATGGATGATTTCGAAGAAGACGAAGGCGGGTGGAACCCGGCCGGCTTCATCCGGCACGCCAATGTGTTGCCGCAACGTTGGTTAGTCCAGATGATCCTTTTCGGGGCGCAGACTATGGTGGAGCGGTGGGAATTGGACGGGGAGCAATCCGGCGAGTGGACGATCCCGTTGGGCGAGGATGCGGATCGGGCAGTGATTGCCATCTCTGCCCTGGCCCCGGTGACGACGGAGATGGGCTCGTATCGCTACCAGGTTACACAACCCTGACGACAGGTCTGGATCCGTCACTGACCCTCCCGCAGGTTCATACAGGCTTGGCCGACCTGCGGGAGGCTCGCTAAAAAGCCTATGTGCTCTGTCGGAGAAACTCTGCGATGAGAAGACTGTGCACGCGCCACGCTATTTGTCTGATAGCACTGTTGTCTGTCTGCTTGCTCGTGTCGGCCCCTCGCCGCAATCGCGCCGCTCAGACTGCAGACACCTGGGTTTTTCTTCCCCTGGTGGTCAAGACAACGTCTGTGCCCTCTGTGGCCGGCTGTAACGTCTTTCCTCACGACAACATCTGGAACACACCGGTGGACACCCTGCCCGTGGATGCCAACTCGGATCTGTACATCGCTGCCATCGGCTCCAGCGACACGCTGCACGCTGACTTTGGCTCCGGTGAATGGGCCGGTGGCCCCATCGGCATCCCCTACACCACTGTGCCCGGCACACAGCCGTTGGTGGCAGTGACGTTCGATTATGCGGACGAGAGCGACCCCGGCCCCTACCCTATCCCCTCCGACGCGCCCATCGAGGGTGGGCCGAACGCCGATGGCGACCGCCACGTGCTGGTGGTGGACCGCGACAACTGTGTGTTGTACGAACTGTATGATGCCTGGCCTCAGCCCGACGGGAGCTGGCAGGCCGGTTCAGGTGCGATATTCGACCTGAATTCCCACGCCCTGCGGCCCGACGGTTGGACCAGCGCCGATGCCGCCGGGCTGCCTATTTTGCCCGGCCTGGTGCGCTACGACGAAGTGGCCACTGGCAGAATTCGCCACGCCATCCGCTTCACTGCGCCCCAGACCCGTAAGGCCCACGTCTGGCCTGCCCGTCACGATGCTTCCTCGCTCACCGACATCCAATACCCCCCTATGGGCCAGCGTTTTCGCCTCAAAGCCGATTTCGACCTTTCGGGCTTTTCGCCTGATGCGCAAGTCATCTTGCAGGCGCTCAAGACATATGGCATGATCCTGGCCGATAACGGTTCGGCCTGGTACCTCTCTGGCGCACCCGACGAGCGATGGGACAACGACGTGCTCCACGAACTGCACAGCGTACCCGGCTCGGTCTTTGAAGCAGTGGATGTGTCAGCGCTGATGCTGGACCCTGATTCGGGTCAAGCACAAAGCCCATAAAGGGGCCCGGATCGCCATCGTCCCGATCAGCGACCCAGAAGGAAATCCGGCGCAACGCGGAACCCATCCTTTATCCAATTGCCCCTGCTAACCGGCTAGTAGGGGCAAGGCTTGTCCTTGCCTTGCCCCTACTTACGGTTGTCCCCTGCGACTTTATCCTCAGGAGTTCCGCATCACGATTGGCAGATAGAGGTGTGGTATCTCTGTGGCGGCACTGATGACGATCTCGTGCGTCGCCGTCAGCACGGAGCAGGGATTGGTCGTCGTCAGCAGCACCGTGAACGTGCCGGTGGCTACATAGGTGTGGACGATGGGGTTGCCGCTCTGCTCGCCGCTGCCGTCGTCGAAGTTCCAGGTGTAAGTGATCGGCGGGCTGCCGACGACTACGCTGCCCGTAAAGGTCACATCTTGCTCCACCGTCGCCGTCGGCGGCGCGGAGACGCTGACCCCGGCCAGCGCGGTGCAGGCGGCAGTGGTCGTGTCACGGACGCTGTCGGAGACCGCGCCCGCCGTCGCCGTCGCAGTGATGGCCGTGATGTCCTGCACGAAAGCGTAGGTGTCGGTCGGGACCGTAACCTGTACCCGCACCACCGTCGCCGCGCCGGCCGTCAGCGTGAACGGCCCGGAATCGAGCAACGTCCCCCAACCACGAGTGCTGCCTAGCGCCACCGAGAAGGTGTCCGGCCCGTTGCCGGTGTTGGTCAGGTAGTGGGTGTAGATGACCGCGCTGCCCGCCGGCACCGTCTGCGCCCGGTCCGGCTCCAGAGAGACGCCGGGGGTGTAGGTAGCGGTGGTCTCGTCGCGGACGCTGTCCGCCGGGCCTGCACCGGCCAGCGTGGTGGCGGTGACAACGGTCACGTCGCTCAGGCCGCCCCCGCCGGCGGGTACATCCACCCGCACCCGCACGTCGGTGTATACGCCGGAGGGCAGGATGAACGGCCCGGGGTCCAGCAGAGTGGCCCAGCCGCGACTGCTGCTCAGGCTCAGTTCGAGTGTGTCGGTGGAGTCGCCGGTGTTGGTCAAGCGGTGGGTGTAGGTGATGACATCGCCGGGGTCGGCGGTCTGACTGTGATCCGGCGTGAAAGCGACGCCGGGGTTGAAGGCAGCGGTCGTGTCCCGCACCGTCGCCGGCCCGGCCCCGCCCTGAGACGCGGCGGTGACGACGGTAGTGTCGAACAGTCCCGCGCCGCCGGGCGGCACCGTCACCTGCACCTGCACCGTCGTGGACTCGTTGTAGGCCAGTTCCACCGTCCCCGGTGAGAGCAAACTGCCCCAGCCCGCGCTGCTGCTGAGTGTGATGGTGAAAGTGTCGGTGTAGTTGCCCAGGTTGGTCAGCGTGTGGGTGTAGTTGTAGGTGCTGCTCTCCGTCGCGCCGGTGGTGAGATGGTCGGGCGCGAAGGAGACGCCCGGCGCAAAGCCGACGGTGGTTGTGTTGGCGGCGGAATCGTGGATGCCGGTATCGAGGCGCGAGGTGGCGGTGATGACCGCGACGTTGGTCTGCGTGCCGCTGATGAGGCCGGCAGGCACGTCCACGGCGACGCGCACCTGGGCCGACTCGCCGTAGCCGAGTGTGATGGGGACGGTGGTATCCAGCCGCGCCCAGCCGAGCGAACTCGTCAGCGCCACGTCGAAGACGTCCGTCCCGTTGCCGGTGTTGGTCAGGAAGTGGATGAAGTAGTGCGTCTCACCGGGCGGCGCACTGACCGTGTAATCGGGGGCCAGGTCAACACCCGCCGTTTGTTTGACGACGGTGTTATCGCTGATGATCGCCGCGCCGCTGCCGCTCTGCGCGGTCGCCGTCAGGCGGGCGGTATCGGTCAGGCCGCCGGAGCCGAGGGGCACGTCCACCTGCACGCGGACGGTGACGCCTTCTCCCGCGTTCAGGCTGAAAGGCCCGGGGTCGGCCAGCGTTGACCAGCCCAGGCTGCTGCTGAAGCTGAGGTCGAACTGCTCCGGCCCATTGCCGGTGTTGGTCAGATAGTGGGTGTAGGTGACGAGTGCGCCGGCCGGGGCCGCGAAGGTGATGCTGGGGGTCAGGACGACGCCGGGGGTGTAGAGCGCGGTGGTCGTGTCGGTGACGCCGGAGGTGAAGGTGGGCGAGAGTTGCGAGGTGGCGACGATGGTGGAGACGTCCTCCTGGCCGCCGCTGCCGGGCGGGACGACGACGCGCACGCGCACGTCGGTGCTGCCTCCGGCAGTCAGCGTGATAGGGCCGCTGTCGAGCAGCGTCCCCCAGCAGCGGGTGGAGAAGAAGGAGAGGGCGAAGGTGTCGGTGGAGTTGCCGCTGTTGGTCAGATGGTGGGTGTAGGTGACGGTCTCGCCCGGATTGACCGTCCGGGTGTGATCCGGCGTGAAGAGCGAGCCGTAGGTGCGGATGGAAGTGCTCGTGTCGGTGACGACGGCGGAGACGCCGGACATGCTGCCGGAGCGGGAGGCGGCGGTGATGACCGTCACCTCGCTCAGGCCGCCGGTGGCGGGCGGGACGACGACGCGCACGCGCACGTCGGTCGCCGCACCGGAGTTCAGCGTGAAGGGGCCGGAATCCACCAGCGTGGCCCACCCTTGACTGCTGGACGCCAGGCCCACGTCGAAGGTGTCCGGCCCGGTGCCGGTGTTGGTCAACCGGTGGGTGTAGGTGACGGTGTCACCGGCGGGCACGTCCTGCGTGTAATCCGGCGCAAAGGCGATGCCGGGCACGTAGGTGGAGGTGCTATCCTGCACCGCCGCCGGGCCGGCTCCGCCGGTCGAGGTGGCGGTGATGCGGCTGGTATCGTCGAGACCGCCCGCGCCGGGCGGGACGACGACACGCACGCGCACGTCGGTCGTTTCACCTGCGGGGATCGTGAAGGGGCCGGGGTCGAGCAGACTGCCCCATCCCGCGCTGCTACTGAAGGCCAGGTGGAAGGTGTCGGTCGCGTTGCCGGTGTTGGTCAACCGGTGGGTGTAGGTAATGGTGATGTCCGGCGAAACGGTCTGGCTGTGGTCGGGGGTGAACTGGACGCCGGGCTGGAAGGCGGAAGTGATGTCGAGCACCGTCACCGGGGCCGCGCCGCCGGTCGAGGTAGCGGTGACGACGGAGTTGTCGCTCTGGCCGTCGCCGTCGGTGGGCACGTCCACCCGCACGCGCACGGTGGCCGTCTCGCCTGGCGCGAGCGCGAAGGGGCCGGAGTCGAGCAAGCTGCCCCAACCCGCGCTGCTATCGAAGGCCAGGTTGAAGGTGTCGGTGTAGTTGCCGGTGTTGGTCAGATGGTGGGTGTAGGTGTAGGCGGTGTTGACCGTCGCGTTGGCCGTCGTGTGGTCGGGCGCGAAGGCGGCCTGCGGCCCGAAGGTGACGGTGGTGGTGTCGGCGACGGAGGCGGTCAGATAGGAGTCAGCGCCGGAGGTAGCGGTGACGATGGCGGTGTCCACCGTGCCGCTGAGGGTGGCGGCGGGGATGGTGACGTGGACGATGACGGTCGCCGTCTGCCCGCTGCTCAGGGTCAGGGGCGAGGGCGGGGATGTGGTCACGGGCCAGCCGAGCGCGGAGTAGGTGGACAGGGTGAAGGTGTCGGTGACGCCGCCGGCGTTGGTCAGCGTGTGGGTGTAGGCGATGACATCCAGCGGTATCCCGCTGCCGGTGTTGTCCGGCGCGAAGCCGATGGCGTAGGGGTACTCGTAGGCCCCGGCGTCGTAGCCCGCGCCGACGGGACGGACGACGTTGTCCAGGTCGGGCGAGAGGCCGGAGGTACACATGTCAACGGCGGGGGAGTCGCCGCGCAGGTGGTAGTCCTCGCCGGCGGGGGAGACGAAGCGCGGGTCTACACTCGTGCCGACGTTGTTACCCTGGTCAATGTTGCAGGTGTAGGTCACATAGCCGGAGGGAGCCCAGAAGCCGCCGTTGTCGCTGCCCCAGGCGATGCTGTCGAAAATCGCGGTGTGGTTGGCTCCGGTGGCCGAGAAGTTCGCGCCGCCGTCATTGTCCGCCAGCGTGACGTGGGTCACGGTGATCACGCCGTCGGAAGCGCGGATGCCCGCGCCATACGGTTCACTGACGGTGTTGCTGTAGATGAGCGTGTTCTGAATCTGCGAGACGGATCCGCTCTCCGCCTGGTAGAACGCGCCGCCGCGCACGGCGCTATTGTTGTGCAGCACGGAGCGAATTATGTTCACCGTGCTGCTGTAGACGTAGGCCCCGCCGCCGTAATGGTCGGCCTGGCTGTTGCGGACGGTGGTATCGTAAAGGTACAACCCGCCTTCGGAGACGTAGACCGCGCCGCCGTCGCCGGACGTGGCCCGGTTGCCGTTGTTGTCGTGGCCCAGATCGGCTCCGAAGAAGTAGGCGAAGGAGTCGGCGTCGGCGTAGACCGCGCCGCCGTTGTCCGCATAGTTGACCCAGATTTGCGGGCGCGTATCGAAGTACGAGCTAAGCCAGAGATCGCCGCCGTTCTCCAGATAGATCACCCCGCCGTTCCCTGCGGCGATGTTGGAAGTGGCCTGCACCTGGCCGACCGGAACTAAGACGGTGTTGGACTCGACCGCGATGGCCCCGCCGTCGCCGCCGGCGCTGTTGGTGTTGAGGCTGAGCTGTGATCCGCTGGTGGCGTAGACTGTCACCGCGGAGTCGCTGCTGTTCACGTAGAGCGCGCCGCCGTCGCCGCCGGAGTTGTTGGCGGACAGGTAGCTGGTATGGCTCTCGTCGCCGGCGTTGAAGTCCACGTCGCCGCTGCCGATGACGGCGACCGCGCCGCCATTGCCGCCGGCGGAGTTCCAGCGCAAGTCCCACCAGCCGGTGAAGTCGAGCGTGCCGGCGTTGATGTAGACTGCGCCGCCGGCGGCGGCGGCCGAGTTGTATTGCAGCGTACTGTCGGAGATGTCCACGTCCGCCCCGCCGGTGGCCGCGATGCCGCCGCCGCTCAGACTCGCGTGGTTGTACATAATGGCCGAGTCGTTGGTGACGTTGACGGCGCCGCCGTAGTTCCGAATGCCCCCGCCATAAACCGTGGTGGTATTGCTGAGTATCTGACTATGATCCAGCGTGAGCGTCCCGTAGTAGTTGTACAACCCGGCGCCGAAACCGTTGGAGGCGTCCAGGGCATGGTCGCGGACGATGCTGTTAGTCAGCGTCAGGACGCTATGATCCACATAGATTCCGCCGCCGGAGGCCGACGAGGAGATGGTATTGCTGCTGACAGTGGTGCCGCTGATGACAGCCACGCTATCGCTTTCGAGGTACAACCCCGCGCCCAGGCCGCTGCCGTCAATGTGATTGCCCGGCGTATTCCCCCGGTGTCCGAGGGTAGTAGCGGTCATGTGCAGTGTGGAACCGTCCAGGTACAGGCCGCCACCGACGAAGTCAGCCTGGTTGAGAGAGATTTGGCCGCCCTCAATATCCAGGGTGCTGTCCAGGGCATAGATACCGCCACCCCCGTCCGCGCTGTTCCCAAGATACAGGTAGCCAAAGGGTGGCAGGTAGATGGCATAGCCGATGGTAGCATCGTCGGCGTACAGTTCGCTGCCGTTGGTCAGGTGGAAAGCACCGCCGTAATGGTCGGCGGAGTTCCACCCCATGTAGCCGTTGTCTAGACGGACGGTGCTACTGTCGGCATAGACGCCGCCGCCGTCGTAGGCCTGGTTGGTGAGGATGTAGATGTCGGTCGCGCTGACCACTCCGCCGGAGGTGACGTAGATGCCGCCTCCTTTGCCGTCGCTGTCGGCGGCTCTGTTCGAGCTGATGGAGGAGTCGTTCAGGTAGGTTTCCCCGCCGGGGATGTAGAGGCCGCCGCCGTTGGGGGCGCAGTTGCTGGTGATGCTCAGAGCATCGTATCCCACTCCTACCAGGCGACCCCACACGCGCCCGCCGCCGCCGCCTTCGGTGTTCTCGGAGACGTTGTCGCTGATGAGCGTGCCGCCGGTGGCTGTGATGACACTATCGCTGCTGACGTAGAAGCCGCCGCCGTAGTAGCCGTGATTGTCGTGTATTTCCACGTCGTCCAACGTCACCTGTGAGTCGCTTCCGACGTACATGCCGCCGCCGAATGAACCGCTGCCCCAGGCAATCTCCAGATCACGGAGTGTAACCGTGCTGTCGCCGACGTAGAGCGTGGAGCCGCTCCCCATGCTCCCCTCGATGCGCGTCGCGTCGGTGTCGGTGATGGTGCAGGTAGCGTCGTAGCCGCCGACGATGGTGATGTCCTTATCGTATACTTCCACGTTCTCGAAGTAGACCCCCGACGATACGCGCACCGTGTCCCCATCCTCGGCGGCGTTGATTGCTTGTTGGATGGTAGCATACGCACAGGAGCCGTCAATGCCCACGCGGACCGCGCCGCTTACCTCGTCCGCGCCCATGTCGTAGGGCGAGGCCCCCGTGTCGCGGACGATGGGCCGCTGCTCAGCGTCGAAGTCGGTGGTGGGGCCGCTGAGGCAGCGATCTATGACCGGGCTGGTGGTTTGCAGGTGGTAGTCGGAGGAAGAGGAGACAAAGAGCGGGTTGGTATCCATGTTGCCAACGCCGGTGTAGCCGCCCTGGATGTCGGAGTAAGTGACGTCTTCATTGGTATCGTTGATACTGGTGGTGTGTCCCCAGACGATAGAACAACCGAGGTCGAGACTGGAACCGGACAGATCGATCGCCCGTCCGGTAGCGCCGCCGCCGGCGTCGTTGTAAGCCCAGGTGTCGCCGGAGCCGCTCATGCTGGACGAGCTGAAGAGCCGCACCCCGTCGCCCGTCCCGCTGGTCGCGTCGTTGTGGGCAAAGAGGGAACTGTTGACCGCTATACTGCCGGCGTAAGCGTACAGCCCGCCGCCGAGTATGCCGCTGTTCGCCTGAACGATGGTATTGTCCAGGTAGACGGAACCATCGTTGACGTAGATGCCGCCGCCGTAAGAGGAAGCGGTGTTGCCGTAGAGCCGGCTGCACCCCGCGCTCAGGCAGGTGTAACTACCCAGGTCCATATCCACGATGGAGTTGTTGACGGCGTACATCCCACCGCCGTGCCCGCCGGCCGTGTTGTACTTGATGTGAGTCATATCGCTGTACAGGTCACTATCGTCCAGGTAGGCCCCGCCGCCGTTCCCCGAACCCCCGGTGCCGGCGTCATTGTGATACAGTTCCACCTGGTCACGCAAATAGATGGTACTCGCCTGAGCATATACACCGCCGCCGTCCCCGGTGGCATCGTTGTACTCTATCTCCGAGCAGCTTCCCTCGGCGATCAAGGTGGCGGTGACGATGTAGGCCCCGCCGCCCTGGATAGAGTCGTTGCTGTAGATGTCGGAGCAGTCGGTCAACGAGGCGGAGCCTTCACTCAGGTAGAGGCCGCCGCCGAGGCCGTCGCCGGTCAGGGCCTCATTGTCGTATACGTCGGTGGAGGCGGGGAGGTCGAGCTGGGGTGAGTAACCCTCCTCTTTCGAGGCGTAGACGCCGCCGCCCAGCGGCCCGCTGTTGTCGTGGATGTTGCTGTCGGTGAACGTGGCGCGGCTGCCGTAGAGCCGCACGCCGCCGCCTTTGGCGCTGGCGGTGTTGTCGTAAATCTGGACGTTGCTCCCCGTCACCTCGGCGTTGGGGCCGACCCACAGGCCGCCGCCCCACGCCGCCTGGTTGCCGTAGATCTCCACATTGTCCAGGATCAGGGCGCTTCCAACGGTAGGGAGGCCAGCGGCAAATCTGATGCCGCCGCCCTCGGATCCGGTGCTGCCGTTGGTGACGTTCAGATTGCGCAGGGTGACGCTGATGCCTTTGGCGATGATGATAACGGAATCGCTCCCGCTGCCGTCAACTGTCGTCCTGTTGGTGGAGCCGCTGGCGCAGCCGTCGTAGCCGCCCTGCAAGGTCACGCTGATGTTGACGGTGAGGTTCTCGGTGAATGTCTCGCCGCCCTCGATGAGGATACGGTCGCCTGAACTGGCGGCCGCGAGCGCGGCCCCGATGGTGGCGTAGGTGCAGCCGTCACCGACGGTGAGATCGGCCGCCGGACGGGTCGGGGAGGCGGAGGAGCGGGGAAGCAGGAAGGCGGAGGAGTTCTCGCGGGGGTCGGTGCGGACGGCGAGAGCGCGGGCGCGGTTGGCGGCCGCATGCTCCGCCAGGGCGTCCTGTGCGGCCTGTTCTTCCTCTTCACTGATGGGAGCGGTCTGCGGGGGCGGCGGGGCGGCGGCGAAGAGTCGTTCCTGCGCCCGTTCGATCTCCTCGTGTACGGCGTCCCGTGCCGGGCCGGTCAACGTGTCCATCAGGGCGACGACCGCCTGCGGGCCGCGCTCCCAGGCCGCCTCGACGAGGGCGAGCGCGTCGTCAACCGCCTGCTGGCGGGCCTGTTCCGTGTTCATCCGCTCTGCCTCCAGGGAGGCTTCAAGTGTCCGCTGCCACAGTTCCCCTTCGGTGGGGGGCTGCGGTTCCGCCGGGGCGGGGAATTCAGGGCCGGGCGCGGCTGCCTGGGAGGTAGCCATCGTAGCCATCATCATAGTCCCGTCCACCTCGCTCTGGCAGACGCCCAGGTCGAGCGGCTTGCAGCCCTCGCAGGCCAGGGAGTAGTCCTGCGGGCCTTGCGGAACGTTCGTCCCCTTCACCCGCACCAGCCAGGTGCCGATGAAGCTGCTCTCGTCGGAGGAGGAGACTTGCACCTGTTCCTGGTTGTTGACGTCGTCCACGCCGCGAGTGGCGTTGTTGGCCGGATTGTCCGGGTCGAGCACCCAGGGCCGCCAAGTAGTGCCGTCGGGCGCGACCAGTTCCAGGTCGAGGTCGTTGATCAGGGTCGGATTGGCGTTGAGCGTGGCCTCGTAGTCGTCCCAGGCCAGGCTGACGGTGACGTCCGTGTCCTCATTGGGGACGACGAAGTAGAAGACGTCCACCTCGTCGTCGTCCACACTTTCCTGGCGGAAGGCTTTGCGGCTGATGAGGTCCACGGCGGCCTGGATGTCCACCTGGCCGTAGCCCCATTGGTAGTCGGGGCCGGGGTTGCCGAAGTCGTCGGCGGTCTGCATGAGGATGGCTTTGGCGGTTGAGGGCCAGAATTCGCCGGAGGTGTGGTACACGTCCCGATAGTGCTGGAGCATCAGCGCGATGCCGCCGGCGACGGCCGGCGTCGCCATCGAAGTGCCGCACATTACCGTGTATGCGTTTGCCGGATAGTTGTCGGTGGACTTGATGCCCCAGTCGCCACCTGACTGGCAGCCGCCGGCAACGACTATCGGCTTGAGGCGGCCATCCTCGGTCGGCCCCCAGGAGCTGAAGGAGGTCATCGAGTTGTCGTTGGTGTTGGAGGCACCGACGTGGATGGGGTTTTTGGCGGCGGCGGGCGGGGCGACGCTGTTGTAGTAGTCGCTGCACGAGCCGGTGTTGTTGCGCTCGTTGCCCACGGACCAGGTGGTGATGTATTTGTCACCGATGCCGACGGTGGAGTTGCCGCCGCGCACGATCTGGTCTATCAGCACCGAGGAAGCGCCGTATTTGCCCATGATGTCGCACCGGTCGGGATAGTTCTTGTAGACGTTGGACCCCAGGCTGGCGGTGCCCTGGTCGGCTCCGTAGGTGTTCTGGGCCTCGGCCCAGTCGTGTTCGATGTCGGGGACGTTCTCGTAGAAGATGATGCCCGTGCCGGGGTAGCTGGTGCCGTAGGAGATGAGGTCCACGGCCGGGGCCATCCCGCGCCATTGTAAAGCGGAGCCGCCCTCGCTGGCGCTGTTGGAGCCGTCGCCGCCGACCGTGCCGGCAACGTGGGTGGAGTGCTCGCTCACGCTGTCCGAGTCGCCGTGTGTCAGACGACCGCCGAAATCCACGTGGTCGCCGACCTGTCCGCTGTCGTAGACCAGCACGTCAATGCCGCTGCCGTCCAGGTTGTAGGGGGCGGCGTTGACCGTGTTCACGCCGATCTGATCGCGGATGCCGTCGTTCGTCTCGTCCAGCGGCGGAGCGGCCGCTTCGATCCACTGGACCGCTTCCTCGGCGGCCAATGCGCGGACATTGTCGCGGGGCATTTCCACCACCAGCATGTTGATGCCGACGACCTCGCCGGTCACTTTGCCCCCGTGCGCCGCGACCAGGTCGCGGCCCGTTGCCAGGCTTTCGTCGGCGTGCAGGACGACGTAGACCGCCGCCGTGCCGTCGGGGGCCAGGTTGAAGTCGCTCCACCGGTCGGCGCGGATGGCGGGGTCGAGTTTGTCGTCCACGGTCAGAGTGCCGATCCAGGTGACGCCGGGCAGGTTCAGTGCCGCGTCCGGGCCGGAGGCGGGGACGGATGCGATCCAGGCGTAGTCGGGGACGTAGGCGAGCAGTTCCAGCCCGCGAGCGGCCAGTTCCGCTTTGGCGGCTCGGCGGGGGATGAAGTCGAGTTGCACCAGGACGTGGACGCGCTCCCGGTCGGCGCGGGTCAGACGGCGCAGGGCGGAGACGTCCACCACAGTGGGCCGGAATTGGCGGGATTGGAGGTAGATGGTGTGGGTGGTGGTGACGGGTTGCGAGGGTGGCGGCGCGGCGGGGGTCTCTGCATCCGGGCCGGGGAGGGGTTCGTTTTCGATGGGTGGGGGTGGGGGATCGGCCAGGACGGTAGCCGACGGCGCGGCCATGGGGATAGCGCCGAGTATGGCGGCAGCGAGTGACAGGGTCATCGCCAGCCGGCACAGGGAATCGAACAGGTGGGGTTTGTAGGCCGGTTTTTTCATCACATCCTCCTTCTGAATGTGTCTTTCAGGCTCTTGGCAGGTATATTTGTAAGCGTTCAGGGGATAGTCACGAAGCATCATGAGGAGGCTAGAGTGAAGGAGGCTGGAATGGGGTGAAGGCTGTATCGTTCGATATGCGCTCCGTGTTGCTCCGCGCTACTCAGGCTGCTCGATTGAAAGTGCCTGAACGGTTGCGTGTATTTTACTGGATTGTGCGGGGAAGGTCAAATTTGGGATCCGTTGCCGAACGTCTCTTTTTTGGTGACCACTTGGCCACCCGCCCTGGTTGGGCGAGTCAAGTCATTCACCGCGTTGGCGCCTGAACCACTGAAACACTGAAGGCTTTGATTTCACTGAACGCCCTGTCCGACTCCAATTTGCTTGCTCTAGTCACTTTCAGAGGCTGTCTCGTCCTGAGTGTTCAGTGGATGCGGTGCTTTCAGCGGCTACTCAGCCACCCGCCCTGGTTGGGCGAGTCAAGTCATTCGGGTGTGTTTAAACTGAGTTGGAGACCCTCCCGCAGGTTGAACTCAAAGGCGATTTAGGAACGAGAAGGAAATAACTTGCCCGTTTTGCACGGTGGCGCAAGCTGAAAAGTAAGGTATCATGTGCGAGTTACTCAATCCGCTCACCCAGTGAGCGCAAAGTCCAGGAGGCGACTCTATGCAACCGTACACAGTAGAAGTTGAGGCTACGATGAAGAAGTTCTACGATAGCTTGAACGAAAGAGACCGCCGGCGCTACGCAGGTATCGAGGCGTTGAAGTTGGGGCGGGGCGGGCGCACCTACATCGCCCGTGTACTGGGATGCAGTCGGCGCACAGTAAGCAAAGGCGCCCGGGAAGTCAGTGGATTGAGTAGTAGGGCCTT